>NZ_JAOCHX010000070.1:0-10370 GCF_029843245.1 Empedobacter sp. GD03739
TTCTTCACAAATAAATAACACAACACTACTTATTAAGTCATTAAAGTAGGATGTTAAGCTTAAATCGCTTTTGGCGTATATATTTTTCTTAATTCTTTTGTCGCCGCAACCATTTCGATTAATGCTTTTTCGGTTTCTTCCCAATGACGCGTTTTTAGTCCGCAATCAGGATTTACCCATAATTGATCTGCTGGAATAACTTTTGCCGCTTTCTCTATCAAATCAACCATTTCTTCTTTCGACGGAACACGAGGCGAATGAATATCATAAACTCCAGGTCCGATATCATTTGGATAATTGAAATCTGAAAAAGCATTTAATAATTCCATCTGACTTCTCGAACATTCAATTGTAATAACATCCGCATCTAAATCAGCAATATTTTGAATAATATCATTGAATTCTGAATAGCACATGTGCGTATGAATTTGAGTAGAATCATCAACATTACTTGAAGCTAATTTGAACGAATCAACCGCCCATTTCAAATAATTTTGCCATTCATCTTTTCTCAATGGTAAACCTTCTCGAATTGCAGGTTCATCAATCTGAATAATTTTAATTCCAGCTTTTTCTAAATCCGAAACTTCATCACGAATCGCCAATGCAATTTGTTTACACGTCGTAGATCTTGGTTGATCATCTCGAACAAAAGACCATTGCAAAATCGTAACCGGTCCTGTCAACATTCCTTTTACTTTTTGTTCTGTGATAGATTGTGCATATTTCGACCAATAAACCGTCATTGGAACAGGGCGATAAACATCACCAAAAATAATCGGCGGTTTTACACAACGCGTTCCATAACTCTGAACCCAACCATTTTTAGAGAAGACAAATCCTGCTATTTTTTCACCAAAATATTCCACCATATCATTGCGTTCATATTCACCATGCACCAAAACATCAATGCCAATTTCCTCTTGCCATTCTATTGTACGCTTGGTTTCTTGTTTCAATAAAACATCATATTCTTCGGCAGATAATTCTCCTTTTTTATACTTCGCACGCCAACTTCTCACCTCTTGTGTTTGTGGAAAAGAGCCAATTGTTGTCGTAGGAAAAGGTGGAAGATTCAGCACATTTTGTTGCACAATTTTTCGCTGTTCAAAACTATTTGCACGATTATAATCTTCATCTTTTATAGCATTTACTCGTTCTTTAACTTGAGTTTGATGAATTAATTGAGAATTTTTTCTATTATTGATAGAGAATTGATTCGCTTCATATTGTTGAATCAATTTTTCGTCATTCGGGTTTGAAAAATAATTTTTTAAGAAAGCAACTTCTTCTAATTTTTGCTTCGCAAATGCAAACCAATCTTTAATTGTAGTCGGAAGATTTTTTTCGTTTGTTTCTAAATCTAAATCACAAGGTGAATGTAATAATGAACAAGATGTTGAAATAATAACTCGTTTTTCTCCAATTTTGTTCACAACTTTTTCTATCGTTGAAAGTGATTTTTGAAAATCATTTTTCCAAATATTTCTACCATCAACTAAACCTAAAGAAAGTTTTAATTGAGAAGGAGCTTGATTCAATATTTCATCAAGTTGATTTTCGTCTCGAACCAAATCAAGATGCAAAATATCAATTGGTAAATTGATTGCTAAAGCTGTATTATCTTTCAATCCATCAAAATAAGTTGCGACCTGAATCGTAAGTTGAGGAAATTCTTTTCTTATTTTTTTGTAAACTTCTTGATAAGCCGTTTTCGATTTTTCGTCTAAATCTAAAGCTAAAAAAGGTTCGTCGAACTGAATTGTATTTGCTCCATGATTGATTAAATCATGAATAATTTCAAAGTAAACTGGCAATAAATTCTGAATTAAATCAATTCGATCAAATCCTTCTTCTTTTTCTTTTCCTAATAATAAATAAGTAATTGGTCCAATTAAAACTGTTTTTGGATTAAAACCTTCTTTTTTTGCAGCGATAAATTCGTTTACGATAGAATTTGAGAAATATTTAAATTCTTGATTTTTTACAAATTCTGGAACGATATAATGGTAATTGGTATCAAACCATTTTGTCATTTCCATCGCTGTAATATCTAAATTATCTTTTTGAAAGCCTCTTGCCATCGCAAAATACAAGTCTAATTCGGTGTTCTTTTTATTTAGCGCAACCGTATTGAAACGCGCTGGAATTGCACCAACTGATAACGTAAAATCTAAAACTTGATCATAAAAAGAAAAGTCGTTACACGGAATTAAATCTATACCAGCAGCTTGTTGCAGCGCCCAATTTTGTTTGGTAATTGTACGGCTTGTTTGCAATAAAGCTTGTAGTTCAATTTTACCTGCCCAATAATTTTCGCAGGCTTTTTTTAGTTCACGGTTAGCGCCAATTCTTGGATAACCTAAAATTTGTGTTTGCATTTTGATTGTTTTTTTAATGTTCAAAAAACACAAACGCGAGTTGATAAATAGTAAACCTATTTTGACAGACAGACTTCAAATCGCGAAAGTATCATCTTTTGTTTCTATTGGTAATCTGACTTGTAATTTCCATTACTCACAGTTGCGCGACAGCTCGTGATTCTCACACGATTCCCCAATAATTTGTTGTTTATTTCTTCACAAATGTAACAAGACAAAATAAACGATTGTAAAACTTGAAAAAATAAGATTATACTACTTATTATGACTAATTTTACAAAACAAAACACTTAAACAACGATAAAATATCGTGTTGAAAAGAATATTATTTGGATGGAAACATTAGATCAAACCGATTTAGAATTATTAAGAATTCTACAAAAAGATTCGAAATTGACAGTAAAAGCAATTGCTGCTTTAGTTAATTTATCTCCTTCGCCCGTTTTTGAACGCATAAAAAGGTTGGAACAACAAGGTTATATCAAAAATTATAGAGCGGTTTTGGATGCAGAAAAGCTGAACAAAGGCTTTATGGTTTTTTGCAGCATCAAGCTAAAGCAACATGATCGCACAATTGGGAATAAACTTGTGGAAGATATTTTGTTGATTGATGAAGTGGTGGAATGTTATAATATTTCGGGCGAATATGATTTTATCTTAAAAGTACAAGTTCTAGATATGAAACAATATCAAGATTTTGTTTTCAATAAATTGGGTGCTTTAGAAAGCATCGGAAGTACACACAGCTCTTTTGTGATGGCTGAAATAAAAAATACGTACGGAATCAATATTTAAAAAAAACAAAAGGTTGAGCAATGCTCAACCTTTTTTCCACAAATAAATAACACACTACTTTTTGATTACCTTGAAAGTAGAATTGTTAACTTTTATGATGTAAACACCTTTTGGTAAAGAAGAAACATCTAATTGATTTTTCCCCTTTTGAAATGTTTTCTCTGTCATTTTAATTCCTGTAATAGCGAAAATTTCGGCTTTTGAAGCTTCATTTGTTTCAATAAACAATACATTATTAACAGGATTTGGATAAACATTTACAACAGATTTAGCTAAATCATTTGTACCTAAAACAGCTGATGAAATTGTGATGTTTTGTGAAACAACTTTTCCATTCGAATTAAAAGAAAGTTTGATTTTAGCTGTTCCATTTTTTAATGGATTAATCACTAATTCTTCCTTATCATTAATCGAAATTTCAGCTACTTCATTATTCTCGATGATTTCTAAATCTTTTACAATCGCTGCTGATAAATTATCAACATCCGAAACTTTATCTTTCAAATCAATTGTTGTTGCTGTGTTAATTTGATAAGTTGTCTCTAAATCATTGATAATTGGTGCCGCATTATCTGGAAAAACAGGTAAAGATTGGAACCAATAATAATCAGTCAAAGGAATTGTTTTCGTTAAATTTCCTTTATTATCAAATTTATGAATCCAGTGCTTATTATATTGAGATGTTGTAGTTATGATGATTAACTCATCTGTTCGTGGATCTACACGCAAACCTGCTCCATAAGGCATTTGTTTAGGATTTGTATCTTGACCAGGAATTGTAGCAAAATTCTCATTGAATTCATTTTTATCCACATCATATTTTACAATTGTTGGACTAACAGACCAACCTGCGCCTGGGAAAAAGTAAATTGAATTTTCTTGGGTTGAAGCACTAAAACTTCCAGCATTCCACGCTCCCCAAGTATTCGGAATTGTTTTCGTTGGAATCGATATTTCTGTCGTTTCTAAAGTAACAGGATTTATTTTGACTAATTTATTTGCCAATGCTCCCCAAACATTTCCATCCTTAGATTGTATTACAGAAATAAAACTTCCAGCAATCGTTTGCTTAATTTTGTGAGTGTTTGGATCAATTACTAATATTCCACCCTTTTGAGTTACGGCAAAAACATAAGTAGAAGTTCGAATAATATTTGCTAAAGCACCAAATTTATCAGCACCTTCAATTAAAGATCCTAATTTCAAGTTTTCAATATCAAACAAATAAAGTCCACTTGAAGTTCCTAAATATCCTGTTTTAGCATCAACACCTACAAAACTTCTTCCGTCTCCACCAATTGTTTCGAAGCTGGCTTTTTTCTGTAAAGTTTTCGAATCAGCTACAACTAAACGATTTCCTTGTTTTGAAACAATGAAAAAATTATCACCATAAATTGTTGCAAAAGGAGGCGTTACACCTAACTCTTCATTGGTATTCGCAGTTTTGTAAATATTATAATCAATAGAATAATCTGGATTCATAAAATTAATTGATCCATTTGCATGACCAAACCAATCTTCATTCAGAATAAAAACACCATTTGTGTATTCTTTTGTTTGTGCAAAACTTGTTTGAATTGCTACTATTGTAAAAATCGAAAGTAAAAATTTTTTCATGTATTTTTTTTTTAGAAATCCGAAACCATCATCCAAAAATGACAGCCTCGGATAAAAATATTTAGAATGTTATTTAAAAATTATAAATGCAAATCATAAGCACCTGCAACTTCTGTTGAGATTTCGCCTAACCAACCCGCTTCTTGATTTGTTGCTGTGTAAACTTTGATAAAATCGATTCCTAATAATTTAACAGGATTTCCATTTTTATCAACAGCCCAATCAATATCAATATTTGAATCTTCGCTGTTATTTGGTGCATTGTCTACATAACCATAAGCCAATTGTTTACCAGTCCAAATACCATTTTTCTCTGTATAATTGCTTGCCAAAAGTGTACCTGTAAATTTTAACTGATCCGAACCAAACCACAATGGATAATATGATTGTTTATGATAAGAATTTTTAGTTTTATAACCTGAATTTCCTTGATTATCTGTCCATTTTACATATTCAGGATTAGGTATTTTATCTTCTTCGGTTGGTTTTTGATAAGAAATACTATAATTTTTTATTGTATTTGGATTCGTGTACTCACTTCCTGCAATTTCGTACCATTCGTCGTCATCTGGTTTTCCGTTTTTATTTTTATCATATGCAACCATCACAATTCCAGGTTCAGAAGATCCAGCAAAACCATTTCCTAAAACTTTAAAATCGCGTTTGTTTGGTTGGTTCATAATCGTATGGTCAAAACCAAATACCACATATCCTCCGTAACCTCCAAGTGTAATCATTGTAGATTTTTCTCCTACTAAAGCCTTAGCAGCTTTGGCTGTCATATCAGCTTGAGTTTCTCCTGTTACATAAGATGGTAAAGCATTTGTGAATTGTCCAACTGCTGGCAAATAATCAAAGACTTGAGAAATATATTTACTGTAAGTAGATAATTCTTGTGTAACATTAACCTTTGTTTTTATCGTTTTAGAAGTTACTCCTGAAGTAATTTCTAATGTTAAATCGTAAGCACCAACTTTATCAGAAACAAAACCTAAGGTTTTCTCATTACCAATAATTTCATTGCCAAGTTTCCATGTATATGTTGCATTTTCGAAACCAGAAACAGTTGGTTCAATTGAAACAATTTTTAAACGTGCTGCATCATAAGATACTTGTAAAGTAGCATTATCAGGATTAGTCTCGATAATGTTTTCATCATCACTACAGCTTTGTATTAAAGCAAAACTTAGTGCGGTTAGTAAGATTTTAGAATATTTCATATGTAAATTTTATTTATAGACAAAAGCAAAGTGAGCAGGAATATTTCCAGCAGCAGTTTTCCATTTAAAAGCACCATTTTTATCAAAACAATAGATGTAACCCATCGAAACATAATTTCCGACATCGGTTAGAAAAAGATCTTTGGTTTGAGGATTTACAGCAATTCCGTAAGGCGTTTCGATTTCATTAATAACAGGATCATTGACCAATGTTTTGTTAATAATTTGTTCTGTTTTAGTATCAATTACGCCATAAGTTTTTGTGTATTCGAAAGTTGTGTAACTAAATTCGTTTGAATAATAATAGAGTTTGTTATCAACAATCGTAAAGTTAGAAACAGGAATATCAAATTTCTTTTTGATTTGATGCGTTTTACTATCTAACACATATAAATTTGAAGGAACGTTGTAATAATCACCACGAGAAGTCACATATAAATCACCATCTGCATCTTTTTTTAAGCGATGAAGATTTACTTCAACATCAATTTTTTTGGTTTCTTTAAATGTTGATAAATCAATCACAGAAACTGTTTTATCATACTCAGGAACTCGATAACCACCTGAATTTGCTACATACAGATTATTCCCAACAACTTCTAATTCTTCTGGCTGATAACCTACCGTCACTTGTCGTGTAACCGATAAATTAATCGTATCAATTTCGACCACTTTTCCCAAAGGCGCTTTCGGATCAAGCGTAACAGGACCAGCATACGAAGATGCATACGCTTTACCATTTGCAAACGTGATGTAACGTCCATTTTCCAAAGGAATTGTTCCCAAATGTTTGGCTGTTCTTGCATCCATTACTTCGATAAAATTTGATACGTTGATAACCGCATATAACTTATTTCCATATATTTTGATATCATTCCCAACATCACCCAATTCCTTTACCATAGTAGGATTTACGGTTGCATATATGTTTCTATTATAAGTTCCTGTTGTAAAATCCATGTAATCAACCGTAGCCATATTGCTTCCCATATTTCCTTCATTAAGCAAATAAAAACCAACGACATCAGTTTTTTCGGGATTGGTTACACCTTCTTCCTCTTTCTCGATCAAATAAGTGTCTTGTTGACAAGCATAAAAAGTGATTGCTGTTAAAAAACAGACGAATAATTGTTTGAAATTTCTCATAAGTTTGCGCTTAGTATTAGTTTGAATTGTCTTCCCGGCATTGGATAATTTAAAACCACATCATATTGTTGATTCAAAATATTATTTAATTCAAAAGAAACTTTGAACAAATTTTGATTCAACTTAAATTCTTTATGTATTCCTAAATCATTTGTAAACCAAGGATTAAGATGGTTTATTTTAATATTATCTTGATGAACATTATAACGTTCTCCAACATAAATAAAACTGTAATTAAAATTCCACGTTTTATAAGAAGCAGCTAAAACAAAAGAGCCACTATGTTTTGGAGTATATGGAATTTGATTTTTGTAGTAACTTTTTTTCGAATTCGAATAATCTAAGGCTTGCAAAAAACCGTAATTAAGCATTGGTGAAACTTCTATTTCTCCTAGTTGGAATGCTGAACGAATTTTAACATCCAACCCTTTTATTCTAACTTCATCCAAATTGAGCATCGTAAAACGAAACAAACTTCCTGAAGCCGCAGCAACAATTTTATCAGTTACTTCATTATAAAAAGCATCGGCTTGAATCGTAATATTTTTTAAGAAATTTGGAGTTGTTTTAGAATAGTTAAAACCAACATTATATTGCGTTGAATATTCTGGTCGAAGATTCGCATAACCAATGTCTGTGTAGTATAAATCGTTGAATGTTGGCATTCTAAAAATACGTTTATAAAACGCTCTGATATTAAAATCGTGAGATTTGAATGGTTGATAATTGGCAATAATTGTTGGCGTCCATATATTTTTATCAGGCGCACTTGTGTTCATTTCTACTGATTCTTTTACAAAAGTTCCCAATAAACTTCCTTGTAAACTCAAACCTCCAAGACGATAAGTTGACGCAAATGCAACAAGATTTGTATGACGAGTAGGAAAAGAAAAATTCTTTAAATCTGCTCCCATATTATTAAACTGATAATCTGTTGCAACATTCACATCCCAATTATCTGTAATCGAATAAAGATTTGTCCAAGAAACATAAAACTCGCGTTGTGTGTACTTATTTTCTGTTTTTACTGTTGAAACTGTATCTGTATAATGAGTGAAATCGTAAGCAAATTTTGCGTTTATCTTCGATTGAAAATTTCTGAATCGTTTCTCATATTTACCTTGAACAAAATAATTTCTATCAACCAAAGTTTGTCCACGTCCATCAAATCGACCACGAACAATTGCCGCAGGAATTCCTCGATCCGAATCATACAAATATCCTTTTACATTCCAATTCGATTGATTTCCTTTTCCGATCAATCCTAATTCCAAACGTTTCGCATCAACTTGTCCATCTCTACGTTTCAAAACTGTATCATAAGCCTTTGTCCCATCTAATTTATTTCGTCGATATCGAAATTTATATTCTCCATTAGACTTAATATATTCTGCACTCAAAACAGCAGATAACCTATCTGTAATTTTTTGTTCTATTCTTGTTGAAGGATTAATTAATTGTATCGAACCTAACTTATAACGAAGCGTGGCATTAGTTTTTTTATCTCCAATGAAAACAGGTTTTTTGGTTTGAAGGTAAATTGCAGAAGCAGAAGCATAGTCTTTCGCTGATTGAAAAATATTACTTTTTTGACCATTATATAAAGAAATCATTTCCATGTCATCTAAAGAAAATTTTCCTAAATCGACAATTCCATTCTGCGCATTTCCCAATTGAATTCCATCATAAAAAACTGCAACATGTTGAGATCCCATCCCACGAACATCAATAGTTTTTAAACCTCCAACTCCTCCGTAATCTTTGATTTGTACACCTGCAAAAAAACGAACAGCATCTGCCACAGAATGGCTATTTAAAGCCTCTAGTTCCGCTCCTTTCAATTCCTGAACAGGAACAACGGCTTTTATATTATTTTTTAAAATATTAACTTGCTGAAGCTCTAAAATACTATCATGAATAATTTGCGCAGAGGCTATGCGACATGAAAGCAAAATCAAGCTGCAACAAATAATTATAGTTTTCAGATTTCTCATTTAGCAATAATCAATTGTTGCTAACGAGAGTGTATGAAGAAGTATTGAAAGGACGAACCTATCCAAAATTTGAACTTCACGCTTTAGTCCCCGAAAGCATTCAACATTTATCATTTTGGTAGGTCTTCTGACTTACTCCTTTTTTAGAAATCCTTCCCATTAAAAACAGTGGATATAATGTATCTAAAAAATATGGAGCTTACAGCAGCGGGTCTGTTCAGGATTTTCACCTGATTCCCTGTTACCGAACGGTTAAATTCGCACCAAATGTTAATCAAAAGTAAAATTATTATTTTGAATAAACAATTAAATCTTTATCAATAATAGCTAAACAAAAAAAGCTAACTCATTCGTTAGCTTCTTCTTTTACTTTATTTATTTCGATCACTTCTCCAGTTTCATCAACCTGAACCGCAATCTTTTCATAATTCCATTTATCAAATTCTTTTTCTCCAACAATAATTGCAGTCCCAGAGCCTTTTGTTCCTTTTATAGGTACAGAGATGTTAGCTTCACCAGTATCATTTGTAATAGAAATATTTCCAGTAAAAACTCCGTTCGTTTTAACATCCGCACCCAATTTCTGCTGAACTTCAGGATTTTGATTAATAATATTAATTGCATGTTTCGTTACATCGCTATCCGAAGTTATCTTACTAAAATCCCAAAAAGCACCACCAATTAACAATCCAAAAAATAAAATCACAAACGACAAACAGCCAACTGGCACAACCCATTTCCAGTTACGTTTAAACCAACTTTCCTTTGGTAACAATTGATTATCATACTGATTTTCTTCCATAATATATAGGTTTTGAGTAAAGATAATAAATTTGGGCGTTCCCTCGCTCTTTGCCTTCCTTTATATCATTCATAGAATAACCAAAATAATACAAACACAGCTAATGTAAATCACTCGGTCGGGGTATCCGTTGCAATCTTTTGTATAAGAAGATTAGAAGTGATTACAGAAAAACCAATTCCTCCAAAAGGATTTCCACTACTATCCCTAACGCGGGTTTTTAAGTTCTGAGTTTTGAGTAATAAGTTATAAGACATAAGATTTAAGACTGCCAATAAAAATCTAAACAAACTAGGAGTGTTATCGAGTTCTGAGTTAATTTTAAAAAGGAAGCTTCCTTTTTATCAAGAAGAAACTACTCGTTAACTAATTAGAAGTCTCTTGTTTTATAGAACATAGTCTGGAGTCTGGAGAA
>NZ_JAOCHX010000071.1:0-9967 GCF_029843245.1 Empedobacter sp. GD03739
TAAATATTTAATACTTTCGTTTTAAAGTAGAAAAGGGTATAATGTTAAGTATTTGTAAATTGATTAACTTTTTTTTATATTTGTATTTAAATAACCTAAAATCTATCTTATGAATACGTGTCTTCAATGTAACCAAACTTTATTTGGTCGAAAAGACAAAAAGTTTTGTAACGATTTTTGTCGAAATTCTTATAATAATAATCTTAATCGTGATAAAGTAGAAATTGTACGAAATATTAACAACAGATTAAGAAAAAATAATCGTATCTTAAAAACTTTATTAGAAGAAGGAGCTCGTTCGGTAAATAAAAACGAATTGAGTTTGAGAAACTTTGATTTTAAGTACATTACAAATGTAGATGAATCAAAAAATGGCACAATTTTTTATGTGTACGATGTTGGATATCAAGAGTTAAACGAAGAAAATTATTTATTATTTCAGGAATAAATTTTTATTTTTTTATTGAAAAAAGCGCGTCAACATGTTGATGCGCTTTTATATTTTAACTAAATCTGTTCTTTTTTATACGTTATATTTTATGACTAATTTTTGTTGCGATTAAGTTTAACTTTCTAAAATAACTTAACTTTGTGCCAAGATGAAAAAAGATATCAATCAACTTGATCCGAAAGAATTTATTCTGATTAAAGGTGCAAAATTGCACAACTTAAAAAACATTGATTTAGCGATTCCAAAAAATAAATTAGTCGTGATTACTGGGATGTCTGGTTCTGGGAAATCTACTTTGGCTTTTGATACGTTGTATGCGGAAGGTCAGCGTCGTTATGTCGAAAGTTTATCGTCTTATGCACGTCAGTTTTTAGGAAAATTGGATAAGCCTCAAGTTGATTATATCAAAGGAATAGCGCCAGCAATAGCGATTCAGCAAAAAGTAAATTCTACAAATCCGCGTTCTACAGTTGGAACAACGACAGAAGTCTATGATTATCTAAAGTTGTTGTACGCACGAATTGGAAAAACATATTCACCGATTACAGGAGAATTAGTTCAAAAAGATTCGGTAACGGATGCGATTGATTATCTAAAAACTTTTGTGGCTGAAACTAAATTTATTCTTCAAATAAAATTGGTTGTGCCAGAAGAGCGTTCGTTTGCAGAACATTTGAATATTCTTCAACAGCAAGGGTTTACACGTTTGAGTGTCGATGGAAATCAAGTGAAAATTGAAGATTTAATTTCATTTAATTTTGAACCTCAACCCGAAAATGATATTCATCTTGTCATTGATCGTATCGCTTTGCCAACAGAGGACGAAGAATCTTTTTATCATCGTTTGGCAGATTCTATCGAGACGGCTTTTTTCGAAGGAAAAGGAGAAATAGCGATTGTAAATGTAGAAGATAATTCGGTAAAATATTTCTCAAATAAATTCGAATCAGATGGTTTGATTTTTAATGAACCAACTATCCATTTCTTTAGTTTCAATAATCCTTATGGAGCTTGTCCAACTTGCGAAGGTTACGGGAAAGTAATTGGAGTTGAGGAGAATCTTGTCGTTCCAAATAAATCGTTGTCTATCTACGAAGATGCGGTTGTAGCTTGGAAAGGCGAGAAAATGGGCGAGTGGAAAAATCATTTTATCAAACTTTCTCAAAAAGTAGATTTTCCAATTCATAAACCTTATTTTGAATTATCCGAAGAGCAAAAAGACTATTTGTGGCACGGAGATAACGATTGGGAAGGATTGGATGGTTTTTTTAAAATGGTTGAGGAGAATACATACAAAATTCAATATCGTGTAATGTTGTCTCGTTATCGTGGTAAAACAACTTGTCCAACTTGTAAAGGAAAGCGTTTGCGTAAGGAAACGAATTACGTGAAAATTGCGGATAAATCGATTAATGATTTGGTTGATTTACCTTTGAATGAGTTGAATGATTTCTTTACAAGTATTACATTTAACGAATATGATCAGCAAATTGCGGGTCGAATTATATACGAAATTAAGTCGCGTTTAACATTTTTGTTAGATGTTGGTTTAGAATATTTAACGCTAAATCGTGCTTCGAATACCTTGTCTGGAGGAGAATCACAACGTATCAATTTAGCAACTTCTTTGGGAAGTAGTTTGGTTGGTTCGATGTATGTGTTAGATGAACCTTCGATTGGTTTACATTCGCGTGATACAGCCAAATTTATTACGATTTTACATCGTTTACGCGATTTAGGCAATACAGTGATTGTGGTAGAGCATGATGAAGACATTATGAAAGCTGCTGATTATATCATCGATATTGGTCCAGAAGCTGGAACAAATGGAGGTGAAGTAGTTTTTGAAGGAACCTATGATGAATTATTAAAAGGTGATACATTAACATCTAAATATTTGAACGGAAAATTAGAGATTGAAGTTCCTAAAAAACGTTTGAAATCTCCTAATTATCTGAAAATTATTGGAGCAAGAGAAAATAATCTAAAAAATATTGATGTTAAATTTCCTCTGAACGAATTAACCGTTATTACAGGTGTTTCGGGTTCAGGGAAATCTACGTTGATGAAAGATATTTTAGCACCAGCGGTTCAGCGTTATTTTGAGATTTTTGGTAATAAAATTGGTGATTTTGATGAGTTAATTGGAGATCTGAAACAATTGGAAGGAATTGAGTTAATCGATCAAAATCCAATCGGGAAATCTTCGCGTTCTAATCCTGTGACCTATGTAAAAGCTTACGATGATATCCGAAATTTATTTGCCAATCAGAAAGCAAGTAAAGTGATGGGATTTCAACCAAAACATTTTTCGTTTAATGTAGATGGCGGACGTTGTGATGCATGTAAAGGAGAAGGGACAATTACCATCGAAATGCAGTTTATGGCTGATGTAGAGCTGGTTTGTGAAGATTGCCATGGCGAACGTTTCAAGAAAGAAATCTTAGAAGTTAAATTCGAAGGAAAATCGATTTCAGATATTTTAAATCTAACAATTGATGAAGCAATTGACTTTTTTGCAACTCATCAGCAAAATAAAATTGTCGAAAAGCTGAAACCATTACAAGATGTTGGTTTGGGTTATGTAAAACTTGGGCAATCGTCGAATACACTTTCTGGAGGAGAGGCACAACGTGTGAAGCTGGCTTTCTTCTTGACGAAAGGAGAAACGACAAATAAAACCTTGTTTATTTTTGATGAGCCTTCTACAGGTCTGCATTTCCATGATATTCAGAAATTGATTAAAGCATTACGTGCTTTGATTGATTTGGGACATTCGGTTTTTGTAATCGAACATAATATGGATATTATCAAAGTTGCCGATTGGGTGATAGATCTTGGTCCAGAAGGAGGGAAGAAAGGCGGTTATTTGGTTGCCGAAGGTACACCAGAAGAAATTGTCAAAGTAAAAGAGTCCTACACAGCTCAATTCTTAAAAGAGAAATTATAACAGAAATAAAATAAATTATTAAAACCGAGTTTAGCTCGGTTTTATTTTGCGTTACATTTTGGGTGATGATAAACAGGGAAATTGCACGAATTCGCAATAAAACACAATTCGTTTGCCTTTTTATGAAGTGAAAGCGCCAACTCGATTTGTGATGAATTAGAAATAATGATTTCAGGAAATAAATCTACTTTTATAATTTTTCCACTTCCATCAGGATTTATTTGCAATGTGGCCTCCGAATGATCTTGGTTAGAAATTACTTCGATTTTATGTTGTGTACAACAATATAAATACGACATCATATGACAAGAAGTCAAACTACTCAAAAGCAAATCTTCTGGATTGTATAAATTTGGATCACCTTTGAAAGTTTTCGCCGCAGAAACTTCTAAATCAGGTTTTCCTTCAATCGAAATGTAATGACTTTTTGTATAAATTCTGGTTGAAGAATCTGTTTGAGGCTCTTTCTTAATCCAATTTAGGGCAACTTTAAATAAATGATTCAAGGCTTAATTTTTATCAAAAATAATCTTTTCTAAAAGAAAAACACAACTGAGAATCCTCAATTGTGTTTTCAAAAAATGTTATAATTTATTTACTATTTACTTTCTTAAATAGACATTTCCATATTTCGAAGAAAATTCTTGCAATGGCTGTTTACCTACGTTTGCTGCAATTACAGAATGAAAATTATCTGATTTTATAGTTTTGATTGCAAAATCTAGATTCGTGTACATCTTCCCAAAAAAAGTTTCCACTTTTATTTCTCCAATTTGTTTTGCATTCATTGTTGCATCTACACTTCCATATGTTGATTGTGCGATAATTGGTGCATCAAAATTGATGACTTCAATTGTTCCATACGTTGACTCGATAGTCGTTTTCATATGTTCAGGAACTTTGATTTCCAATACAATATCCATTTGTACTCCTGTAGAAACCGAAGAAGATTTAATGTCATTTGCATCAATATATTTTTGATAGTCCTCTTTGGTTTGAAATTGTTTTTTCTCATTACCAAAAGTTGCTGTCACTTGATTTGGAATGTCTTCTAGTTTTACAACTTTGCCTTCGATGGTTTTTCCTTGACTGTTTTTGCTTTCAGTTAAGTTGAAATTCGAGTCATTTTTACCATTATTGATATTAACATTTCCAGAGATACTCACTTCGTTTTGTTTCCAAGTGGTGATTTTAACGATTTGTGGATAATCAAATTTTAATGTTAATTCTTGACCTT
The DNA here is from genome assembly GCF_029843245.1 of Empedobacter sp. GD03739. NCBI lineage: Bacteria > Pseudomonadati > Bacteroidota > Flavobacteriia > Flavobacteriales > Weeksellaceae > Empedobacter > Empedobacter sp. GD03739. Next base: position 4,639 of record NZ_JAOCHX010000071.1, read on the forward strand.
TTTCAACTGAGAAATTCTTCTGAATTTTTGTTTGAGCGATTGATAAATTTGTCAATAAGCCCACTGCTAAAGATAAAATTACTGTTCTCATAACCCTCTCAAATATATTTTACTATAATCTGATCTGAAAAGGAAACTTGTCCCTCCGCCATTTAATGTTCCTGTTGCTTGATTGTTAATTTTTATCATTTCAGATGATTTATCAACTGTTTCTAATTTTAACGATAATTCAGGTGCAATCAAAATATCACCAAACGAAGTCGTTAATTTTACATTTGCTTTAGATGATTTCGGAATTGAAGCATCCACGTGACCATAGATAGATACAAGCGACAAAGGACCTTTTACATTTTGACTAAATTTAGCATCGATAGAACCATAAATCGTGTTGATTGTTGCAGGTCCTGTTACATTTTCTAACACTACATTGTTGTAACTTGCAGTTGCTTCAACTTCGTTTTCGATATTTTTGAATGTAATGGTACTTCCAAATTGAGATTGATGATTAAATGAAATTGTTACACCTTTTGGAACTAAAATTTTGATATTTGGAGGTGTCATTTGTTGTAGTTGTTTTACCTCGATTATACCATTTTTTTCTACAACATTTATTCCTAAATCAGTGTTGTCCTCAAGTCCTAATGAGTTGATCGAGCGCAATCCTTTTGCTCTTTCGTCATTATCTCGCGATCTTGTTTTTGTAGAAAAAACAATTTCGTTTCCGTTGTAACCTTCTACTGTTACTCGTCCAAGATCAAGGTTCATTTTTCCTTTACTTACAGCTAATTTGTACGTTTTCGAATTATCTTCATTCGCACTTTTCGATTCATTTTGTGCAAAAGTGTACGTAGACATCATCATAAAAGATGCAGCTACCAAAAATATTTTTCTTATCATTTTTTGATTTTTTTGTTAATTATTATTTTCTAAAAAGAACCGCGTACGCTTCGTCTTTCACAAACGGTTTTGTTGTAGGATCCAACACCATTTCTTGTAATTTATTTGTTAATTTCAAATCGATTTGATCGTTATTGATATGCGCAATCATTCCTATTAATTCCATTTGTACCATCGGATCATCTTGTTTCATAAAAATGTCTGTTAACTCTTTTGAAACGTCCGATTTAGGTAATTTTGAAGCAAGCGCTTCGAGTGCATTTAGTCGCACAATTGTATTGTTGTCATTTAAAGCTAAGTGGTATAAACTCTCTTTCAAATTGTGATCAATACTTGGTAAATCAGTTATTTTTGCAATTGCATCAATACGATTACTTGTTGATTCTTGATCATTTAATGAACTTAAAATTTCATTTTTAAGTGCTTCATCTATACCAATTAGTTCTTCTTTTGGTTGAACAATTTTTTCAACTTTTTTCTCTTTCTGAATTGTTACAAACTGAATTTCTTTTTTATTTTGTTCAGTTTTAATTTCAGTTGGATGAACAATTTCTGGTTGAATTTCTTCTACTTTTTTAACCTGCTTTTCTTTTACAATTTCAATTGTTTTTGGTGAATTTACTTGATCATTTTTTAAGAAAAAATATCCACCAACACTCAATAAAACAAGCGCAGAAGCAGCAATACTCCAATTCTGAATTCTCCATTTCTTAGGCTGTTCAATTACCAACGTTTTTTCTTCCTGTTTAGGAATCTCAGCCTGAATTCTTTTCCATAATTCTGCAGAAGGTTCTTTGTTTTCAAAGGCTTCTCTGTTTTTTTCGATATGTTTTTTTAAAGAATCATTCATTGCAAACGGTTTGTTGTAAGGTTTCGTAAATTTTCTTTTTTGCACGATGATATTTACTTCTCACCGTGTTGTGGCTCAATCCCAAAAGTTGAGCAATGTCTTCTTGCGGCATGTCTTCGAACAGAAATAGATTCACAATTGTTCTTGTATCCGTTGGTAATTCTTCAATTGCTTGTTGCAATTCTTCAATTTTACCATCCAACATTTGTTTTTCTTCCATGCTTTCTTCGCTGTCATCAATAATATTTGCTCCAGCAACATCAGAAAAATAAACTTTGTTTTTTCGTAAATGTGAAATTGATTTATTAATCGCAACTCTACTGAACCAAGCTCCTAAATTCTCGATGCTTTTCAACTTTTGAATATCAGAGAAAAGTGAAATAAAAATTTCTTGTGTCAAATCTTCCGCATCAGAAACTTCTGTGACCAAACGATAAACAGAATTGTAAACTGATTTCGAATAGCGATGATAGAGCTGAGTATAGCCAGCCTCTACACCAGATTCGCACCAATCTAATAGTTGTTTATCATTTATTGAAAAATTTTCTTTCTCCAAAATTTTCAAGGTTTCATTGTTGTTTCTATTGTATAGACGCAGCAAGTTTTTGAATGTTGCATCAATTTTTAAAAAAGTTTTTGAAATTTAACAATTATTGAATTATTCACCCTGATTTTCAGTGATAATAAGCAAAATTAAATTTCTAAAATTATCCTATTCATCTATATTCTTGATTATTTTTCTATTTTTGTTAGACGTATACTTAGTCGAAATTGAATATGAAAAAAATAGTTATCATCTTATCTTTGGTTGTAGGAGCCAAGTCTTTTGCGCAAGAAATTGAAGTCAAAAATCTTAAAAAACACGTTTATTTTTTGGCTGATGACAAAATGAAAGGAAGAGGAACTGGAAGTGAAGAAAATTTGAAAGCTGCAAAATATATTGCAAAAGAATTCAAAAAATATAAACTTCAACCTTTAGGAGAAGATGGATATTTTCAAGGATTTGAGGCGAAGGTAAAAAAAGTAAAAGTTGTTGACAGTATTCGTTCTGCAAAAAATGTGATTGCTTTTTTAGATAATAAAGCGGAGAAAACGATTGTGATTGGTGCACATTACGACCATTTGGGAGAAGGAAAGCAAGGAAGTTCTTTGGCGAAAGATAGTTATGGAATGTTTCACAATGGTGCTGATGATAACGCTTCTGGCGTTGCTGGTTTGTTAGAATTGGCAAGATTTTACAGTAAAAATAAAATGACAGAACCTGTTAATTTTCTATTCATTGCTTTTGGTGCAGAGGAATTAGGTTTGGTAGGGTCACGTTATTTTGTGAAACATCCAACGTATGATTTATCGAAAGTGCATTGGATGTTAAACATGGATATGATTGGTCGTTTGAACAAAGAATCTGGCGTTTCAATTATAGGTTATGGAACTTCTCCAACTTTCGAAACAATTTTTAATGAAATTAATCCGACTGATTTTGTTAAATTTTATACAGGTTATGAAGGTAGAGGCGGTTCGGATCAAACTTCGTTTTATGAGAAAGATATTCCAGTTTTATTTTTCCATACAGGCGGTCACGACGATTATCATAAACCAACTGACGATGCAGATAAAGTAGATTATGAATCGTTGAAAGGAATTCTTAATCTCGAAAAAGCTGTGATTGAAGGAAGTTTCAAAATTGAAACGATGCCGTTTAGAAGCACTGATAAAACTGAAAAATAATTGATAAAAATCTAAAATTATTTTTTTTCAATCCGTATTTTTGCAACAAATTTCAACGATTGAAAACGGATCTTTTATTAATCACACCACCTTTTACGCAATTAAATACACCATATCCTGGAACAGTTTATTTAAAAGGATTTCTAAACACACTTTCATATTCAACTTTTCAAGCTGATTTAGGTTTAGATGTTATCTTACAATTATTTTCAAGAAAAGGTTTAATTGATTTATTTGAATTTATTCAAAATCAAGAGATTGAATTAGGTGATAATAGTAAAAGAATGGTGATGTTAAGCGACGAATATATCGCAACTATTGATCCTGTTATCCGATTTTTACAAGGAAAAAATTCGACCTTAGCTGATTCAATTATTCAAGATGGATATTTACCAGAAGCTTCTCGTTTTGCAGAAGTTGAAGATTTGGAATGGGCTTTTGGTTCGATGTCTTTTCAAGATAAAGCGAAGCATTTGGCAACGCTATATTTAGAAGATTTATCGGATTTAATCATTGAAGCTGTTGATGAAAATTTTGGTTTTTCTCGTTATGCTGAACGTTTAGGAAGATCGGCAAATTCTTTTGATGAATTGTATCAAGAATTACAGAAAGACCCAACTTATATTGATAAAATTACACTTTCGGAATTAGAGAAATTAATTCAGAAAACGAATCCAAAAATGATTGGTTTTTCGGTTCCTTTTCCAGGAAATTTATATTCGGCTTTCCGTTGTGCGCAATATATTAAAGCAAATTATCCTGAAATTGTTGTGGACATGGGTGGAGGTTTTCCAAATACAGAATTGCGCTCTTTAAGCGATTCACGAGTATTTGAGTTCTTCGATTTTATTACATTAGATGATGGTGAAGCACCAACTGAGCAATTGTTAAAATATATCAACAATGAAGTTGAAGTTTCTGATTTGAAAAGAACTTTTACACTTCAAAATAATCAAGTTTCTTATATCAATAATCAAACTGTTCGCGATTATAAATTTAGCGAAGTGGGAACACCAGATTATACGGATATCAAATTAGATCAATATATTTCTGTCATTGAAGTGGTTAATCCAATGCATCGTTTGTGGAGTGATGGGCGTTGGAATAAATTAACGATGGCACATGGTTGTTATTGGGGAAAATGTACGTTTTGCGATATTTCGTTAGATTATATCAAAATTTATGAACCAATTGCGGCGAAACAAATTGTTGACCGAATGGAAGAGTTGATTGAAACAACTCAAAATACAGGTTTTCATTTTGTGGACGAAGCTGCTCCGCCAGCATTAATGCGAGAAGTTGCGTTAGAAATTCTTCGAAGAAAATTGACTGTAACATGGTGGACAAATATAAGATTCGAGAAAAGTTTTACATATGATTTGTGTCGATTACTGAAAGCTTCGGGCTGTATTGCGGTTTCTGGAGGTTTGGAAGTCGCTTCGGATCGATTGTTGAAATTGATTGATAAAGGTGTAACAGTAGAGCAAGTTGCCGTTGTAAATCGAAATTTTACCGAAGCCGGAATTATGGTACATGCGTATTTGATGTATGGTTTTCCGACACAAACAAAGCAAGAAACGATTGATAGTTTGGAAATGGTGCGTCAAATGTTCGAATTAGGAATTCTTCAATCAGGATTTTGGCATCAATTTGCGATGACAGCACATAGTCCAGTTGGGTTGAATCCAGAGAAATATCAAGTAATTAATCATAGCACCGAATTAGGAACTTTTGCGAATAATGATATGATTCACGAAGAAAAATCAGGTTTAATTCATGATCAGTTCTCGTATGGATTAAAGAAATCATTGTTTAATTATATGCACGGAGTTGGTTTTGAATTATTTGTATTTC
>NZ_JAOCHX010000072.1:0-9086 GCF_029843245.1 Empedobacter sp. GD03739
AGAATAAAAAATCATTTGTAATGGCATCATTATGATACAAATTATTATAAAGTGTAATAAGTATTTTCTTTTATTCATAAAATACAATGTTCCTATTATAATATAAAAACATACCTCAACCCAAAGACTCCAATAAGCATTATCCAAATAATAATATTTAATTTCCCCAGAATATAAATCAAATACATGAGGATCAATAAAAGTATTTGCTATTAAATAGTTCCAAATATTTTTCGAATGTTCATAACCTTCTCCTGTATAAAAAAATGCAAAAAAGACAAACGTTAACGTGGAACAGATTATCATGGCTGGAGATAATCTTATAAATCTATTCTTTAGATAGGTTTTAAAATTATCCGTGCGTTCTAATGTTAAGGAAATTACAAAACCAGAAATCATAAAAAACAAAGGAACTCCAAATGCTCCGTAAAGAAATAATTCTCCTAATTCGGGATATACTTTTGAACTATAATAATGATGTATAAAAACCATTAGGATGGCAAGTACTCGTAGGCTATCAAAAACTTTTATTCTACCTCTTTCCATTACTTCACCTTTATATAAATTAAGCTCAACGGATAAAGCAATATTGATAACAATTTGAAATACTTCAAATCTTTATTAATTTCTGATAAACTTTTATGATTAATTATCGAATAAATTTGATAACCAACCAAATTACGGATTAAAGCTTTTGGATATTTGAAAAGTTTAGTCCCGTAAGAATTAAGAAAAGAACGATAACCTTCCATCAAGCCAAATGTGTTTTTTCCTGTCCAACGTGTATTGGAAACAGAAATTTCATCCGCTTCATCCAAATGATAGTTACGAACAACTTTATTAACAAATCGTGTTTTTACTCCATTCGCATCATATGTATTAAAAAATACCGATTGTGGAATGTAACCTTTGCTTTTGTAAGGTGAATAATCAAAGTTTTTCAACAATTGTTGATAAGTCTTTGTTATAAAAATTCCAAACTTATCTCCACGCACTTTATACTTGTAACGCATGTCGAAAATTGAACCATCAAATCCGTTATTTGGATATTGATTACCAACGATTTTTCCATCTGTATATTGCGACAATCCCATTACAGAAATATATTCGTCTTGGTTTTTGATTTTCTCTACCTCATCAAATAATGTTTGTAAAGCATTCTCAGGATAAGAATCATCCGAATCTACAATCATAAAATATTTAGACTTCACTTTTTTAATTCCTTCAAAAACAGTAATGAATTTATGTTGATTTTCGTTCCAGAAATATTCAATATCAATTAAACCTTCTGATTGAAAATTTTCAATCATTTCTTTGGTATGATCGATAGAACCATCATCCATAATAATCCATTTAAAATCTTTGAACGACTGATTTTTTAACGAATCATACACACGTGCCAACGTATGCGCGCGATTATATGAAGGCGTGACAATGGTAATTTTAACCTCACTCATTCTCTAATTTGATTTGATATTGCTGTTCGAAAACTTCAGAAACTTGACGATAAATCTCTTTTTCATCAAATTTATTGTACGCATTTGCAGTTCCATCAACAATTTTAGACACTAAGGTAAAATTTGTCATAAAAGATTTCATCGATTCGTACATTTCATCTTCATTATATTGAATTAAAACTCCATCTACTCCATTATCTATCATTTCTGCGATTCCACCAACATTTGTCGAAATAATTGGTTTTCGCATACACATCACTTCGCCTATAACCAATGGATATGACTCGGATTGTGTTGGCAAAATAAAATAATCAGATGCTTTGATATAAGGATAAGGATTGGTTTGAGAATCTAACAATAAAAAAGAATCTTCAACATTTAGTTCTTTACGTTGATTGATCAAATTTTCCATTTCGTTTCCTCCACCAATTACCGCTATTTTATGATTAAAACCATCATCTAATAATCGTTTATGCACCTTCATCAAGGTATGATAACCTTTGCGATGATGTAATCTTCCCATAGAAGAAAAAACGGGTAAATCTGTTTCATAAGAATACTCAAAAAGCTCGGCTTTTTTCAAAACCTCATCCACTTTTATCACATTATAAATAACAGTCGATTTTGGATAGGTAACTTGATACAAATCCTCGATTACTTGACGTGTTTGCTTCGAGCCAAAAATCATAAAATCAAAACGTTTCATTTTTTCAATTCTACTCAAAACACGTTGTTGATCTTTATCATATCCAACATCTGTATGAAACCAGCCTATTTTTCTTGATTTTTTATCAGGAGAATTTAACACCATATCAAATTCTGCATAACCAGGCGAAACTTCAATATCGTATTTTTCTGGAACTTTTAATTTGTATAAAATTGAAGGAAATTTATCGTAAACTTCTAATTTCATTCGTCGCCAAATTAATTGTAATTTCTGTACAGAAGAATTAGAACTCATCTGTTCTTTTCCTTTTTCTACAACAATTAATTTTATATCAGTCGGAATTTCTTTGATTAATTCGCCTTGATACAAATTAAGCATCAAAGTAAAATCGAATTTATCTTTTGGTAAGTTTCGCAATAAATCTAAAACTACTCTAGGAACTCCCCCCATTTCTAACGAACGAAGCCTAAAAAGTACTTTTATTTTTCTAGGTTGATTTGACATTTGGTTAGTTTAATAAACAAAAATACAACATTGAGTTTGAATTGAATAATACAACAATCTAAAAACTCATGAAATAATTCTTAATTTTGCAGAAAAAGTAGAAAATGTTCAAAATTGGAACAAAAGTTAAAGTGATAGATGATAATATTTCGGGAACAATTACCAAATTGAAAGGTGATTTTGTTTACTTTAATGATGAGTTTGGTTTTGAGTATGAGTATCATCAAGACGAAATCATCAAAGATATTGAAATTGACTATGAAGAATATCGCGATAAAGAAATTAAAGAATTTTCGAAACCAAAGTTTAAGACTTTTCGCAAATCTCATCGACATCCGTATTTAACGCGAGAAATTGATTTGCATATCGAGAATTTAGTTGATAATTGGCGTGATTTGGATAATGCGCAAATTATACAAACGCAATTAGATGTTGCTCGAAATGAGGTGGAACGAGCCATGTTCGAAAGTCAAATTCGATTGATTTTAATTCACGGTTATGGAAAAGGAATTCTGAAAAAAGAAATTACCGAATTATTATATCGTTATACGAATATCGAATTCTATGACGCCTCATTCAAGGAATATCATGGCGACGCCATAGAAGTTAAATTTATTTAGATCTCTTATAATGATAAAAAGCTGAATTAAATTCAGCTCTATGTTAAAATCTTTTGATCCAATCCATCAAATCATAATAATTTTGAGGAACAATTCCGTGTCCACTTCTGTATTCGTGGTATTCGAAATTAATATTCAACGATTTTAAAAACTCGTCACCCATTCGTCCTAATTCAATTGGCAGTACAACATCTTCTGTCCCATGAGAAACAAAGAAGTTTAAGTTCAAAAAATCTTTTGATTGATCAAAATCTCCAATAATTTTAGCTTCTGGATAACCACTTAAAATCGCCACGTTTTTAATCTTTTCAGGATTATTTAGCGAAATCGCATAACTCAAAATTGCACCTTGACTAAAGCCCATCAATGTTACATTTGCTGCATCTAAATTTTCTTGCTGAACAATTGCATCAATAAATTCGACCAATTTATTACGAGATTCTATTGCTTGCGTTTCATCCATCCATTTTTCATTATTCACAAAATTGATATCATACCACGCATATCCGCCATACACAATATCATGCAACGCACGCACACTTACAATATGCGCATTCTGCGGCAAATCTTGTGCAAACGAAAACAAATCTTCTTCGTTGCTTCCATAACCATGTATCAGCACAAAAAGAGGCGTTTTTTCAGTCGAAACAACAGGTAAACGTTCGATATATTTTATTCCATTCAATTCTTTCATACAAACTTATTTTTAGCGAATTTAATTCTAATTTTTCTAAATAAAATTATTTTCAGTTCAGTTAAAACCCTTCGAAAACACCCAAACCAAATAAAGCGAAATCATATTTCACAGGATCATTTGCATCCATTTCTCGCAATTTTGTATCAAGTTCTTTCAATGCTTTTGCATCATTTTGTTTTCGAGTCAGAATATTTAATTTTCGTGCAACATTTCCCGAATGTACATCCAAAGGACAGGAAAGAATAGAAGTTGGAATGGATTTCCAAATTCCTAAATCTACGCCTTGTTTGTCATCACGAATCATCCAACGCAAGTACATATTGATACGCTTTGCAGCCGAATTATTCAACGGATCTGAAATATGTTTAGTTGTTCGAGTTGGATGCTCTATCTCGAAAAAAGTTTGTTTGAAATTCGAAATTGATGCTTGCATCGAATCTGAAGTTTGATGTTTTGCAAAAACTTGTTCCAATCCGCCATGATTTTGATAAATATTACGAAGCGATTGCATGAAAAATTTCAAATCTTCACTATTGAATGTTCTGTGAACAAATCCATCCAAATTCTCTAAATGATTCTCTGAGAAATTCATCACAAAATCGTAAGGTGAATTTCCCATTAACTGCATCATTTTATTCGCATTATTGATAATCATTTTACGATTTCCCCACGCAATTGTTGCTGCTAAAAAACCAGCAATTTCGATATCTTCTTTCGCAGAAAATCTGTGCGGAATTTGTACTGGATCAGAATCGATAAAGTCTAATGTATTATATTGAAGAACTTTTTCGTCTAAAAAATCCTTTAATTCTGTCATTTAGCAAATATACTAAGAAGTATAATATGTTATAGAGAATTAGAATTTCAATCCTAAGCGATTATGTATTAACTTTATTAAATCATTTTAATCGAAAAGATTTTACATACTATCAACAAACAAACCATCAGCCATTACCAATTTTCGATCGGTCATATTTGCTAATTCTTCGTTATGTGTCACAATGACAAAAGTTTGTCCAAATTCGTTTCGAAGATTGAAAAATAATTCGTGCAATTCTTCAGCATTTTTAGAATCTAAATTACCAGAAGGTTCATCAGCAAAAACGACTTTAGGTTGATTAATCAACGCACGAGCTACTGCTACACGTTGCTGTTCTCCTCCAGAAAGTTGATTCGGTTTATGTGTTAATCGTTGCGAAAGTCCTAAATAGGACATCAACTCTTTTGCACGTTTTTCAGCATCAGCTTTTTTTGTTTTTTTGATAAAAGCTGGAATACAAATATTTTCTATTGCATTAAATTCTGGCAACAATTGATGAAACTGAAAAATGAATCCAATGTTTTCATTACGGAATTTAGATAAATCGCGATCGTTTAATTTCGTGATATCTTGTCCCGCAATCTGAATAGAAGTATTATATTTCTTTGGCTCAGAACTTTTTTCTAATGTTCCTAAAATTTGAAGCAAAGTTGTTTTTCCTGCTCCAGAAGCACCAACAATAGAAACGATTTCTTTTTCTGCAATCGATAAAGAAACATTTTTTAGCACTTCTAATTCACCAAATTTCTTAACAATATTTTCTGCTTTTATCATGAGGTAAAGATATAAATTAAGTACTAAGTCTTAAATTATAAGTGATAAGTTTTTTTTTGAATTCAAAATAAAGACATCCAAATTAAACTAGTTTTTAGTGTACTTGTTACGATTTAAAAATTATATAACAATTGTTTTGACTTTTTAAATCATTAATATTCGTATCTTGTAACCTCTAAATAAACAATATTAACCACTTTTTTAGCATAAGCTGATAAAATTAATATGGCAAAATTTAGAATACATCAACAATATTTTTATTTTTGTAATTGAAAAATCAAAAAAAATGAATCTTCACGAATATCAAGGAAAAGAAATTCTTAGTAAATATGGTGTGAAAGTACAACGTGGTATCGTTGCTACTACACCAGAAGAAGCTGTAGAAGCTGCTAAACAATTAACAGAACAAACTGGTACAGGTTGGCATGTTGTAAAAGCACAAGTACACGCAGGTGGTCGTGGAAAAGGTGGTGGAGTAAAGCTTGCTAAAAACTTGGACGAAGTTAAAGAGAAAGCAAACGAAATCATCGGAATGCAATTAGTTACGCCTCAGACTTCGGCTGAAGGTAAAAAAGTTCATCAAGTTTTAATCGCTGAGGATGTTTATTATCCAGGTGAATCTGAAACTGAAGAGTACTATGTTTCTGTATTGTTAGATCGTGCTACTGGTAAAAACATGATTATGTATTCTACTGAAGGTGGAATGGATATCGAAGAAGTTGCTGAGCACACGCCAGACAAAATCTTTACAGAAGAAATTGATCCAGCTGTAGGAATCCAAGGTTTCCAAGCGCGTAAAGTTGCTTTCAACTTAGGTTTATCAGGAAATGCTTTCAAAGATGGTGTTAAATTTATCACTGCTTTATATAATGCATACGTTGCGATTGACGCTTCTATGTTCGAAATTAACCCAGTTCTTAAAACATCTGACGATCAAATTATCGCTGTAGATGCTAAAGTATCTATCGATGATAACTCATTATTCCGTCATGCAGATATTGCTGCTTTACGTGATACAAGAGAAGAAGATCCAACAGAAGTTGAAGCTGGTGAAGCTGGATTAAACTTCGTAAAATTAGACGGAAACGTTGGATGTATGGTTAACGGAGCTGGTTTAGCAATGGCAACTATGGATATCATCAAATTATCTGGTGGTAACCCTGCAAACTTCTTAGACGTTGGTGGTACTGCTGATGCTGAGCGTGTAGAAAAAGGTTTCCGTATTATCTTAAAAGATAAAAACGTAAAAGCTATCTTAATCAATATTTTTGGTGGTATTGTACGTTGTGATCGTGTTGCTCAAGGTATCTTAGATGCTTACAACAATATGGGTGACGAAATTAATGTGCCAATTATTGTTCGTTTACAAGGAACAAATGCAGAAATCGCTAAGAAAATGATTGATGAATCAGGTTTCGCTGTTCACTCTGCTATCACATTAAAAGACGCTGCTGATAAAGTAGAAGAATTAGTAGGTTAAGATTTAACTTATTTACAATATATAAAACCTCTCAAAGGATTCTTTGAGAGGTTTTTTTTGTATTTTTATATATACCTCTTTATGGAATATTTATTATAAATCATTTTAACAAGATCTATAAGTTTGTTTAGTCAAAACGCACTATTTACAGAAGTTAAACTAACACAAGATAGTGATACATCATTTTGGTTCAAAAGAGAAATCTATATTACGAAAAGAATCAATCATTCTGAACCAAATTCTAAAAATGATTTTTTTTAAATAAAAAACTCTGGAGTTAGACAAACCTAAAAATAAAGCTAACATACTAATAACAAAATTGAATATACTAGCTTCAAACTCATTATGATATTAAAATTATTTCTTAGGCTTTATATAAATAGCCTTTCTACCAGTTGTTTCTTCTGAACTTACCAACTCATCATTTTTTAAATTTCTCATAACACCAGCGATAGCAACAGAGGTAATATCTTTTGGTACTAATTTTAATCGGACCAGCTCCTTTTTTATTTCAGCAACTATTTTACCTTCATTCAGAAAATTTGTATTTACTATATGCTCCCTAATTTTTGATGTTAATTTTAAAGATTCCAATCTATATTTAGGTAATTCATTTAGAGGTTTAAGAGGTATTTTAAAGTCTAATAATGTTTCCAATGGGTACTGAACGACTTTTGCATATTCTACGTAATAATCAATAATTTTTGCTTCACCTTTTTCTATTTTTATTATAGTACTACGTGATATTTCAGTCATATAAACTATATCATCTATTGTATATAGTTTTTCTATTCTCAAACTTCTTAATTTATTTCCAAGATTAATTCTGTAAAGAGACGTCTTATTAACTTCCATAAGTTACTGATTAATGTTTTATAGTTTTATTTGTAAAATAAATTTGCATTTAAAGAAATAAATATTATATTTGTTGTAGCGAATTGATAATTAGTCTATAAAGACAAATTAAAACGATGTAATCTCGACCTAAAACGACCAATTTTACTATCGAGAGTATCGTGGAATCGCTCCATGTCTTAAAAGTTTTGTACTTTCGTATATGGCATGAGAGTGGTTCTCACGTTAACTTTAGGTAGTAGCTTTATTATCGTTAGATTATAAAGAAGGGTTTGGTCGCCCATGGTCTAAAGTGTGAGACTGCTCCTTGCTTTTTTTGCAAGTATTTCTTCATATAGGAGAGACATCGTTCCATAAAACCCAACACAAAATGAGAACGAAACAATTTCCATTCATCCGTAAAAAGCCACCGGACAAAGTCGGTCGGCTTATTACTTCTTTTTAAAGGACAAACCTCCGTTTTTATAACATTTTTAAAACACAGATTGTAAAGCAAAGGGGCTCCTTTCTTTACACGCTCTCTATCAGAGCCTCGGTAAGGAGACTTTGACAGCCAGGTTATACTCTTTTTTTCGCACATTAAAAGTAAAGCCTTTATTGACATTTTCCAAATTTATTGGGGCCTACCTTATTATTAGTATTGAGATGTTAGTATTTAGATTTTAGAGTTGTACGATGTAAAAAGTACATTGTATTATGTATTTGAGGTTGAGACTAAGGATGGGATTCTGAAACGAGTTCAGAATGACAGCGAATTTGAATATTGAAAAGGATGTAGAAAATGTCATATGATTTGGAGACGAGTGTCAAAAAGCTGAAAGTCATGGTTAAAATATTTTACTGTTTGCGTAGCAAATGATTTAAAATATTGAATGACTGAAACTAATTTTGACCGTCGAAAATCAAAGACAAGAGTTTTTTGATTACTTTTTTGCTCTCTTCCTCGAAGGGCACATGAATACCGATAATTAAAATAGATAAGCTATGAATAAAAAAGTGATAGAAAGATTTCTCGATACCTCGAAATGACATATTAGATGCGATTCTGAGACAAGCTCAGAATGACAGCTAGATGATAAGCTTTGATGAGTATCATATGATAAAAAGAATTTTACTTTCATTTTTTTTCTTGATAAAAAAAACGAAACAAAAAAATCAAGACTGCGATTTTCGACGTTCAATTACCATTTCACGCACTAAAAAGATTAAATG
>NZ_JAOCHX010000073.1:0-8159 GCF_029843245.1 Empedobacter sp. GD03739
GCGAACTTCTATAGCTTTTCTTTTCGTAGCCTTTGCTGTCTGTTAAAGTTCGTTTGAAAGGCAGAAAAGCTTTATTTCCTCCTTTTTGAATACATTCGTAACGGTTTTCTTTTTTATTGAAAATAAAGCCTTCTCGCTCGGGTTTATATTGTCCAAAGTTGGGAATCCAAGCATCTAAGTTATGATCTTCACAATATTGCAAACTTGTACCGCTACTATAGCCCGCATCAGCTAAAACTTCACCTATTTGTATATCGTTTTGTTTAAAATTTGATAAAGTTTGATCCATGATTTCAGAAAAGATTGTACTGTCTTTGCTACCTGCGGTACTGGCACAAGCACCTGTAATCACGTGGTGTTTATCATCAACTGCTAACTGTCCTGCATAGTTCAGTTGGCGTGGTTTACCTGGTTTGGTCGAGATTTTCGCATCAGGATCTGTTGGGCTATAATGGGTATGATTACTTAAAAACTTTGGACGAATCTCATTGCCATCCTCATCCAGTTGAATTGCTTTTCGAGCGGCAGGCATCGCTTTAAATTCTTCTTTTTTCCAATTATGGTGTTGTTCAACTAACTTTTTACGTGTTGAAGTGACTTTATATTCACTATTTTCTTCTAATTCGTTGACATATGCAGAAGCATCTTCTAAAACTTCTTTTTCAACTAAACTATCCATGCTTGCATTGGCCTTGATAAATGCACTATCAACCGCTTGACGACGACCCTGAACCATTCCTTTATCAATACAAAGACTTAAAACTTGACGGAATAATTCTAAGAAAACTTCTTCTCCTAATAATTGACGTGTTCGGCTAATGGTTGAGTGCCAAGGTAAATCTTCATTTAAATCATATCCTAAAAATAAACGTACATCTAAACAATTGCTACAGTAGCGAATCAATGCCCGATCGCTGTTGATGTTGTTGAGATAACCCACCAATAATATCTTGAAAAAGACCACAGGATCAATACTTTTTTGACCTTCTTTTCCATAATATTTTGAGGTCACTTGATAAAGAAAATCAAATGATAATTCTCGCTGTATTATTCGATAGTAATTATCCAAAGGTACCAATCGATCCAAACTTAAATCGTAAAATAATTGGGGTGTAAATTCTTTTTTGCCTTGCATAATAACAAGTTAAGAAATTTTACGTTATTCTAGTTGTGCAACAGGCACATCGGTTTTGCAAAAGCGGGGATGAAGTTCCCTTGCGGTGAAAGTTTTGTAATTTTTATCCGCAAAAAACCATTTCGTTTTTTTATTTTTTGTAATTTTGAAAAAACGAAAATGGTTTTTGCTCAGGTTCGTGTTAATAGAAAGTTTTGAACTTCTTAGCCCCGCACTTCGCCAATACTTTTTCCGTTATACGCCATATTATCCAAAAAACCGCCTAAAGCACAGCATTTATGAAATTTGACACAGTAGAAAAATTTTTAAACTATGGAATTTTTACAATTCCCGAATATCAAAGAGGTTATTCTTGGACAAAAGACCAATTAGATGATCTATTAAATGATTTAGGCGATGTTGAATTCATAAAAGAGCATTATGCAGGAACAATTACTTTGATTAAAGCAGGACAGGAAAAAATTGGAATTACAAATCTAACAAAATACGATATCGTTGATGGACAACAAAGATTGACAACATTTCATTTACTTTTAATCAGTATTTATCACAGAATAAGTGAAATAAAACCTTTAGAAGCAGACGATGTAATTATAAGAAGCGTAATTAATAAGGAAAAATCTCTTTTGCGCTTGAACAACAAAAGTAATCAAGAGTTTTTTTATACCTTGATTACAGACTTTGACATAAATAGTATTAAAAAGCTTCTCCCGACAACAAAAACACAGAAAAATTTGCTTTTTACTCGTGTGTATTTTCATACATTTTTGCAAAGATATACATCAATAAATACGCTCATAAATATTTACAATAATCTCCTTTCTAAATTTAAAGTAAATATATTTGAATTGGAAGAAGAATCTGAAGTAGGTTTAATTTTTGAGACAATGAATGATAGAGGACTTCCTTTGTCTGATATTGATAAAGTAAAAAATTATCTTATTTATTTAACAAATAGATTAAATGAAAAATCATTAGCAAAAGAAATAAACAAAAAATTTGGAGAAATATTTACTGATTTAATGGCGATTGAAAACTATTCAACCGCAAGAATTGAAAATTCATTTTTGAAGAATTGTTACATTGCTTATGTTGGTGATAGTAAAGATTTGTCAGATATTCCAAAGAAAATTAAAACTGAACTAATAAAACAACGGGAAATATTTGCTAAAAAGAATCTCTTTGATAATGATGGCACTCAAAGAGATAAAAAAATAAAAGAAATTAAAGATTTTAATAATTTTTTGCATAAATGTTCTACTTTCTACCTACAAATCTTAAATCAAGAATTTGACAATGAGGAAATTAATAAATCTTTTTTCCGTCTTGAAACTTTAGGTAAAATTGAAAGTTTTCTTCCGCTTTATCTTGCAATCCTAACAAATAAAAAATTTAAACCTGATTTTCTAATTTCAATCAATGAAATCTTAGAGATTTTTACAATTAGAGTTTTTATTTTTGGAAACCGAAGAGGTAACACAGGTATTTCTGTAATATTTGATTTAGCACATAAAGTTTATTCAAACAAAATAAATTTCACTGAATTAAAGAAAGAACTTCGTAATTTGATTGAAAAAAACAGTAATAATCTTGATTTGAGAAAATCAATTATTAATTTAAGCGTTTATAACACCCTTTCTCAGAATGCACTAAAACTAATTTTACTTGACTATGAATATTATCTGCAAAATGAACTAAAATCCAAATTTGATTTTGGAACGATTCAAGAATTAACTAAAAATAACAAAATAACCATTGAACATATTGCTCCACAAAATTTGATGGCAGGAATAAAACCTCTTGAAAACATTAACCTTCTTGGGAATCTAGTTCTGACTTTCCAAAACAGCTCTTTGACAAATAAAACTTTTAGTTCTAAAAAACAACTATATATCAATTCTGATTTCTGTTCGGAAAGAGAATTAGTTAGTTTTGAAGATTGGAATGATAAAACAATTATTGAAAGAGGTAAAAAAATTCAAAAGTTTATAATGGACAAATGGAAACCTTAAAAATACGGCGTACAACATCGGTAACTGTTGCACAACTCAATATTTCAGACAAAATACACCTATACCACAAATACAAAAAGCTCCCTTGCAGGAGCTTTAGTTTTTATGCAACGTTATTTATATATTCTTTTTCGAGGATACCATCTACTATTTTTTCAACCTTATCGATGTTTGCTTTTAGTAATTCGTTATCTTCTATTTGTTCTATTTCGTGGAACTGCACATGTTTGTTAAACTCTTGCAGTTTGGCGTAATAACGTTTCAATTCTGCTTTGTTGAACAAGTTTCCATTCTTCACATAAATCACATGTATTTTTGATTTGATGTATTGCGAAACTTGCAATATATCGCCTCTATTGCGTGATATATCTATCGAATAGAAAATAGATTTCAGGTATTCGCTTTTAGAAGTGGGCTCTTTTACCAACCAATATGTTGTCTTAGGACTTGCTGCTATCGGAATAATATTCAGCACCTTATTTGGAAACAAACATGCCATTTCCCATGCTAATCCTCCACCTAAATCTGCACCAATAATGGCAAAAATCTCGTCTACTTCCAATTCAAATAACGTCAACCAAAACAATACCGCTACATCGCGTGCTGTAATGTGATCGCGTGGTATATAGTCGTACTTTATGGTTTCGGAAACGCCATTTCCAGGAATATCTATACAGATTACCGTATACTCATTAAGATCAATTGCTTTGTTTTTCCCCATGACTCCATCCCAATGATAGGTACAATCTGAATCTCCGTGTAAGGAATGGTTAATCAAAATGACTGGAGCTGTTCCTAATGGAAGTCCAAAAAGTTGAAATGTTACCGAAACATTGTTTAAGATTGTGTTGTCCTCTAAGGGCCAAACTGGGATCGTTACTTGTTGTAAACTTTGCATTGTTTTTAATTTTATATGGGTAATTGTTGTTTTTGTTTAAAAAAAATCCCCATCGAAAATCGACGGGGAAACCTAAAATATATTAAAAAATAAAATCTCTTTTTAGTATACATGACTTTCCCACGTCTGGATATTCCAAACCTGTTTGCGAATCGACATATATAAGCACGTAAACTTCATTTTTTAATTACTTTGTTATTCAAATGTATAAAATAATTTTCGGCAAACAATTAAATTTATCTTAATTATTTGTAAAATTTTCTAAATCTCTATTTATAATAGCGAAGTGGTCCCCCTCAACTTGTTTCAGGGTCGCATCTAATTCAGAACATAAAATTTATAACCACATAGAGACATAGGTTTAACAATGTTGATGAATAGAGATAAATTGGAAAATGAATAAATGAACTAGTATTACGATGTATCTATATGGTAGAATATAAAAAAACAAATCAAGCAATTATTCAAAACTTTATTATCGAAACAATATCCAATTTAGAATAAAATTCTAAGTGATCATTTTAAAATAAAATTATTAGAAAAGATTACTACATATTCAATTTTTTATGTAGTTTTACATCGTATTTCGAATCGTAGAAAACGATACCAACCGAGAGGAGTCTCCACGGTGGTAAAACAATACGGGAGTTCATCCAAAAACAACGAAAAATCCCCTATTATCGAAATACAATAATTGTTTTATTTTAACTATTTATTGTATGTCACAAAACATTTCTGAGCTTAATTTAGCTCCTATATCAGATGAAAAATTGGTCGATTTTATCAATCAACAATTGCCTATTAAAGTTCCTGCGCTAAAAGATCATATTATCGAAGAATTCAAGAAAAGAGGTTTGGATTATCGTCATCTATACAATGTAAAAACAGATGAATTGAATATCAAACTTCCGCTTAGTTTAATCGACGGTTGCTTGTTCGAGCGCAATATTCCCAAACCACCTTTGGTAGGTAATTTCTACGCTGTTGTACATAGATTGAGAAACTTTTTGCAACATAGCAAAGAATTGAACGGAAAACGCCTTAAAACCTTTCATTATATCTTCGATCAACTTTATTTACCTTATGAATTGATTGATATTATTTCGGAAGAAGATGTCAAAAATCTAACTGAAGATGATGTATTTATTACCTTCAAAAACTCGAAACAACATTTCCCGAACAATAAGATTATCAATAAAATTCCGAAAAATAATTTATTGATTACTGTTGACAAAGGGAATTATTACCGCGGTTTGGATAAAGTAATTTTGTCACATCAAAATACGATTATCAAAGAAGAAAACTTGAATAACGTAACTGCATAACTGAAATTGCTTTCGACAAATCTCTATATTTGTTGAAAGCAATTTTATATGACGCCAGAAAAAAGAGAATTAGTAGAGGCAAGTTTTAATCGTTCAGAAACCTTAAAATTTTATAACGCATCACTTATCGAATGCGAAACGGACTATGTTTCGATTAAGATTCCAAAACAAGAAATGATGACACGTAAACACGGAATGTTTAATGGTGCTATGATTGCTTCTTTGGTTGATGTTTCATCTGGTTATGCTGCTGTTTCTCACTATGACGACGATTGTTATGTGGTAACAGTTGAGTTAAAGGTGAATTATTTACGACCTGCTTTGGGTGATTATTTACTATCAAAAGCCTATGTGATAAAAGGCGGAAAAAAGATAAGCACCATACGCACAGAGATTTTTGTGGTTGACGAAACGACGAACAAAGAAACGCATGCTGCTACTTCTTTGGTAACTATGATGAGAATAAAATGATGCAAAATTTTCTTACCATTGATTATTTAGAACACGGAAATGAAATACAACACAATGTGTTTCATTTGTTGCGCAATCATCAAATTTTAGAAAAACTTGACACATACAAACCTATTGTAGTAGGTACAATTCCCATTGAAATCAATATTGAAAATAGTGACATTGATATTATTGGTGAAACATCTAATTTTGAAAACGCTACAAATCATTTAACCGAGAATTTTTCTCATTATTTTGAATTTAAAATCAATCAATTAATAAACAATAACGAAATTTGTTTGACTTGTAATTTTAGAATTGATACGTTTGAAATTGAGATTTATTTAGAGAATAAGATTCCAACCGAACAAAATGCCTATCGACATATGCTCATTGAGGCGAAACTACTTGAAAAATTTGACGAACCATTCAAAAACAAAATCATCGAACTTAAAAAGAATGGGTACAAAACTGAACCTGCTTTTGCAAAAGTTCTTGAGTTAAAAGGTAATCCATATCTCGCCTTATTGGAGTATGAAGTAGATTAAACAGTTTTCTTATAACGCAATTAATTAAATCAATTCAACTTGTTATTTTCTTCTTTTTTGTTGATTTAATTTTATAAAAAATCGCAGAATGAAAATAAGAGAATTACAATTGTTTACAAATGAGCTAGAAAAAACAAAATCATTTTATACAACTATTTTAGCTTTTGATTTAATTGAAGAAACCGAAAATCAGTTTAGTTTACAAGTTGGTTGGACAAGATTAACTTTTATAAAATCGAACGAAGAACATATTTATCATTTCAGTTTTTTAGTTTGTAAAAATCAATTCGAAAAGGCATTTGATTGGATACAAAATAAAACTAAAATCCTAAACACCGATGCTGATCAATACATTGCAAAGTTCGAAAATTGGAATGCACAATCTTTTTATTTCTATGATGGAGCTAGAAATCTTGCTGAGATGATTACACATTATAATTTAGCTTATGAGAACGATGCAGAATTTGATCAACATTCTATTTTAGGAATTTCTGAAATTGGCTTACCTACAACTGATATTGAGGCTACCAATCAATTATTAGAAGAGAAAACAACATCTAAATTCTGGAAAGGAGATTTTGAAAGATTTGGCACAAACGGCTCAGATGAGGGGAAAATATTATTACCAAATTATTTTATCAAAACAACTTGGTTTCCTACAACTGATACAATAACTCCTACTCCATTTACAGCTATTTTGGAAAATGAAAATTGTTATTCAAAAGTGATTTTCAATAATAATAAATTAAATATATCTAATCTTGCCATTTTATAAAAAATAAGCATTGAATAAAAAGTGATATCTTAAGGGTAAAAAAAAATGGGATTGTAACTTTGCATTCCAAATATCTAAAAATGGTAAACTTTATATTAATCGCAGTCTGTATAATCGCCGGAATGGTGTTTAAAGCAACAAAATCTATACATCCTGATGCTCATAAAGGGATCAATACGTGGATCTTATATTTGGCTTTACCAGCAGTCTCGTTTAAGTATTTACCAAAAGTAGAATGGTCGCAAGAAATGTTATTTCCTATCTTTTCTACTGTCATTATTGCCGTTGGAAGTTTGTTTTACATGAAATTCTACAGCAAAGCAAAAGGCTATTCGGAGCGTTCGAGAAGAACATTGGAATTGGCAAGCGGCTATAGCAATACATCTTTTATTGGCTTTCCTTTGATTTCAGCATTTTATGGAGAAAAGTATTTGAGTATTGCGATTATTTGTGATCAAACCATGTTTTTGTGCTTATCAACCATCGGAATAGTTTCTGCATTAAAAGGAGGAAGCAATGGATCTGGAGCAATAGATTCCAAATTTATCTTGAAACGATTATTTACTTTCCCTCCATTTTTGGGTTGTATAAGTGCATTGATTTTATCTCAATTTATCGACTTATCTCCTGCCGAACCATTCTTCGACAAATTAGCTGCAACCGTAGGTCCATTGGCTTTATTTTCGGTTGGATTGCAATTAAAGTTTAATGGTTGGAGAAAATTATGGTCACAAATTTCGATGTCTATGGTTTACAAATTAATGATTGCGCCTGCAGTTGTAATGCTTTTAGCCATCGTAATTGGAATAAAAGGTGATGTGGCTAAAATCTCTATTTTTGAAGCTGCTATGCCTACTTTAGTGACATCGAGTATTATTGCGGAACAATTTAAACTCAACACCAAACTAACCAATTTGATTATTGGAATCAGTATTATTGTAGGCTTTTTTACAGCTGCTTTTTGGTATGAAATGATACAATTGTTTATTCAGTAGATTTAACTGTTACAGTTTTTA
>NZ_JAOCHX010000074.1:0-8026 GCF_029843245.1 Empedobacter sp. GD03739
CGGTTTGGCGAAATGGCGGGTGACGGATTTCTATTGAACAGATGTGCTCAATTGAACGATAGTAATTTTATTCAACCACAGTACTAAAAGGCCGCCACAGCACCAAGCCGTAAACCGTTAGCTGCAAGGCTACACAACAACGCTAATAGACAAACATCCCTTGAAATAATAGGGAGCTGACCCGATTAAGGTGTCAGCCCCTACTAAAAAAAATCTACTCAACACCTAACTGTAATTTTGCAGAACTAAGATGAATTTCATCTTGTGTTTCTAAAGCAAAATATCCATAAGCTAGAGGTGCGGCAGCAGCTCGTTCAACTGCTTGTTCAAACAGTTTATCCCATACTTCTCCACCTTGTTTTTCGTATGCCGAAATTAAATTTTTCAGACTTTCTTCACCGAAAACAGTAACGTGACCTGAAAAATCTTGTGCTATATCGCTGACTTGTGCAGTTGACCAATCAATAATTCCACAAACTTCTCCATTATGATGAGTAAGTGTATGACCTGCATACAAATCACCGTGAATGAATTTTGTAAAATTCGGCCATAAGGCATCATTATCCAGCCATTTTTGGTACCGAAGTTCTAATTCGGCATTTATCCCTAATTCAGATTTCACCAAAATCAATCTTTCAGAAATCTCATTTCTAACCTGTTCAGGTGTCAAAACTTTTAGATTATTACGAAGTACTTCTTCCGTAGGAATTGAATGAAGTTCTATAAGTGCTTTCGCTAATGATGGTATATAAAGGTCGTTTTCTTTAGACATATTCCAGGTTACTTCATAAGTCTCCGCATCATAAGTAAGTGCAGGTTTTCCATCGAGCAAAGGATAGGCTACCAGTTTTTCATTAGCTATACGCCAATCAGGAACTTGAACCGAAAGGTATTTCGACACCAATTGAAGAATGCGTTTCTCATTCGCAATCTGTTCGCCTAAGGTTGTTCTTCTTGGAATACGCAACAACCACTTTGTGCCATCCCTATCTGTAGCGAAACCAACCTTAAAATCAATTCCCATTTCATTAAAACTCATTTCATCCGAAAGAATTAACCCATTTCTTTCCGCTAATTTTTGAATATCTCTATTTTTCATTTTTTTAAATATTTTTGATTTTACCTAATTGCATTAAGTTGCGAGTGCTAAACGAAAGAATACCCACAAGGATTGCCAAACAACCGCTTATGATAAACGTAATGTTTACACCAATAACTTCTGCAATCAGGCCTGTGAATAATAAACCGATTACACTTGGCAAAACTGCCAAACTATAATAAAGTGAAAATACACGTCCTAATTTTTCAGGACTTACCTCTGTTTGTACAATTGCTGTAAAACAGCCATTGAAAACAGACAGGCTGATACCGCCAATGGCTGTTACCATCACAAATCCTACAAACCAACTTGCAGGTAATACACCACTCAAAATAAATGTAAGTCCCAATAATACATACATAACATTGACTGCGACTACTTTTGAGCCTTTCAATTTGAAAATACTCAGGATGACACCGCCAATAAGCATACCTCCGCCCCAAACCACTTCTACAATTCCTATCTCCCATTTTCCTCCTGCAAAATGCCCTGTTGTGAGCAACGGAAACATAATGGCAGCTGGCATTATAACAAAGGTTATCGCCATTGCATAAAGAAAAAGATAACGCAAACCTTTGTTTTTTGAAACAGTCTGAAACCCTTCCGAAAATTCTGTAGCAATAGAATGTGCAGACGATTTTGACTTCGCAACCACATTGGGAATTTTCACCATCACGAGTGAAAGAATAGCCAGCAATGCTCCAATCAAATCCAAGTACAATACTTTTGAAATAGGAAGATAAGCAATGGCTAATGTGCCAATGGCAGGACCACCAATACTGCAAACCGAATGTAACACCTGATTAATTCCTGCTACCTTTATCAATTCATTTTGGGGTACAATCAGCGGAGCAATTGCCTGTAGTGCCGGAGCGTGAAAAGCATTACCAACAGAGCGTAAACCCAATAAAATGTATATCCATATAAGATTAACATTTTCATTTTGTAAAATGACGAGTAACAAAAGGGCACAGAGAGCTATAAAAGCATCCGAAAAAATCATTACATATTTACGATTGAGACGGTCAACATATACACCTGCTATTAAGCCTATCAATGCTTGAGGCAACATAGCTGCTATTCCTGCGTAGGCTAAAACTTCGGCTGACTTGTACTCCAGACTAAGCCATATAACAATAGCAAACTGAACAGCATAACTTGTAAGCATTGAAGCAAACTGTCCAGCCCATATAAACATATAGGTCTTAAACCATTTACGGTTTTCCATAAAAACTTGATTAAATTATACAACAAAATAATTGTAGCATAATACTAATAGAGTACTATACCATAAAAGTGGGTTTTGAAGAGAATTACCCTAATAATTATTTAATCCAAGGCTTTGCCACGTGTTGTATACTTTTTGGAAGTGAAGCCACAAAAGTACAAATTATTATCTCAAAAAATAAGCTATTTTAGCAAAATTAAGCCCAGCAGCTAACAAGGGTTTTGCAATAGTGGGGCGAAACTGCAAAGTTCAACTGTTGTTCTTCGGTTCAACTTTTGTGCAAAATTGAAGATTTGTGCTTCGATTGCCCCACCATCGCAAAGCCCCAAAACGTTAAGCAATCAAAAAGAACATAACACAGATTATGTAAAATATAAACAAATTAAAAAGTCCTCCAAATTGGAGGACTTTTTTTTGTTATAGCATATGTTAATTATTACATAAATAGATATTTAATGAAAATAATGGCATTCGTTTTGAACTTTATTAACTTAGAAAACACTAAAGTGTTTTTTCATAGGTTTAGGTTGGTTTAGAAGGTTTTGTAGTAAAAACAAAACCTTCTTTTTTATTATAAATACTAAAAGCCACAATCTTAAAAAGATTGTGGCTTTTATTTGTCATCATAATGTCCTCTTGCAGATACAATTTGGACAATTATCTTATCATCATCAATGGAATATACTAATCTATGTTTATCTGTTATTTTACGAGCATAGAACCCCGCTAAATTATATTTTTTAAGTGTAGGTTTTCCTGTTCCGGTCTTAGGGTGTTCCATTAATTCACTAATAAGAATAACTGCTTTTTGAAATGCTTTAGGTTCTGATTTTTTAAGTTTCTTTAAATCTTCTTTTGCTTTAGGAGAGAAGATCACTTCATAAATCATAAGCTATCAAAAAATTGTTGTAATTCGTCTTTAGATTTTATCTTAATTCCTTTTCCCTCTTTTATTTCTTTTTCAGAATCTTTTATACGTTGTACCATTTCATCTGTAAAATATAAGTCGTCTTGAGAAATAGGTGTAAGAACATAAGCTTGTTTACTTCCTCGTCTTATTACAACCTTTTTACCTTTATCGACCATATCAAAGAAATCTTTTTGATGTTCTCTGAATTGTCTACTTGTAGTTTCTATAATTGCCATTGTGTAATCATTTGTGTACACAAATATACAGAATAGTTTTTAATTAATAAGTATAAATAAATTGAAACCTAAAACAACCCTCTGTAGAAATAAAAGGTTAAAGATGCCACCATCTTTTTTTCTTCTGAATCGGAGTTTGTTCAGTTTTTTGTGTTTCTTCTTTAGGTGCTTCTAAAAGCAAAATAGTTTTTTGTAAATCCATTATTCTGCCCTCTTTTTCTTGCAAAAGAAGTTCTTTATTTTTCAATTCTTGTTCGTGTAAAGTCTTGTTTAATCTTATTTCTTGCTCATATAAAGCCAGTTTTATTTTTAATTCGTTCAATTCGTTGTCGCTTGGTCTTTTATTGGTCGTGTCTATATTTTGTCTAGGTTCTTTTTTGGTCTTTTTTTCAGCTTCATAGATAGAAAAAAGATAATTAACTTCTATGAAGTTTTTATTTCCCTTTTTTTGTAAGTATGGCTTAGATTCATCTTTAGCGAATAATCTTCTAATTGTTTTTTCGCTTTTTCCTGTTTTTTCGCAAGCTTCTTTTACATCAATATAGTTCATTTTTCGTTGATTTTGTCTAGTTGGTCAAATATAGGTCAAGTCTAGCTTTTGTCTAGGTTTTTATTATGGTCATTTTTAATGTATTTATTTTCAAAAAGCTGTTCAGCTTTCTTTTTTAATGAACCAATCAAATACGCTTTAAGATTTTTGATTTCATAGAGTACAGATTGCTCTTTTAATTCAACTAAAAAGTCTAATAATTCTTCTTCTGAAAGGTTGTTATATATGTTTTCAAACAAGCTAATATTATTGCTTAATTCTTTATCTGTAAACTCGTAATTGTACTTCAAATAATCCTCAATGTTTTTAGGAATAAACCAACGATTAGACATTTGTTTCATTACTTTTTGTTTCTTCAATGATTCATCTTCAAATTGTGGTTGATGAATCGGAATAAAACGAATACCTGTAATCTTACGACCTGTTTTGATTGGTTCGTAATGAAAAGTGTAAGGAGAGCATCTGTCAAGTTCCTTTCTTGCAGGTTCGATAACTTTTTGAATAAAACCACCAGTTAATCTGTATTTATCTGTAACATTAAATATCTCTTTTAATTTATCTATTGAATAATTAATGGGAGTTTTTTGGTTTGAAAGCAATTCGTAAAACCTCATAGTATATACACTTTCAAATTCCATAGCTACTTTAAGTTCGTATTTTTTGAAGCCTTTTGAGAAATCTAAAAATGCTTCTACTATTTTTGGATTTATTCTGAAAGTAGCAATTTCTGTGTTTTTTTTTATTTTAGGTTCTGAAATTACTGAGATCAATTCCCAATCGTTTTCATCTTCATATTCAAAAAACTTTTTTGCTAAATTTCTTAAAGCTGACTTTATTCGAATATGGTTTGTATCTGTTTCGTTTTGTAAAAACAACTTAATAGGCATACTAACAATACTAGTACATTGATTATCCTGTTCAATAGTTATCTTATCGTTTAGCTTCTGATTTTGGAGTAATCCTTGAAAAAGTTCTACAAGACGATAAAGAATGCGTTTCTCGTAAACAGAATAGTCATATTTAGCTGTCGTTAAAATATAAGATTGTAACACTTCTTTATTGTTGATTTTAGACATAAGTTATAGTATTGAAAAACAAATTTATATAAATACTATAACTTACACAAATGTAAGTTATAGTATTTATTCAATAAGTTATAGTTAGGTGTTTTCTATTTATTCAATAAGTTATAGTTGTTTATTCAATAAGTTATAGTTAGTGTTTTTTAAAACGTTGTAACTATTATGATATTCAATTTAATATACGTTTTTTGTCGAAAGCCGATAAGTAATGTTAGATAAGCTATGTTTATTTAATACAAAAACATGGTGTTTTTTTAGTCTTTTAAGGGTGATTTTTCAATGAAAAATCGACTACTTTCGAAACTCTTTTCAAAATCGTTTTTGGAAAGAGTTCTGAAAAGAAAAACAAAACAAAAAAAAAGATGCAGCTGACCGCAGGTCGCACCAGGGGGCGGCGCCGTTTTTTTGTATCATTTATTTAAACTATTGATTATCAGTGAATAAAATTAAAATTAACCTCGATAAATCCAATCTCAATGCCATTGTGTACATTTTGATGAATTTTGAAATTCCGGTGGAAGCTTCAAATTTCGCGTTTAAAGCACTTTTATCCATTTGCGAAGATGTATGTATCAAATTAGAGAAAAAAGCGATTACGGAACGTAAAAACACCAAAAATTTCAATATTTCGCTTAAATACTTTGAAGCGTTTGCACTAGAAAATGTTTTAAGGCTGTTTTTAGACCAAAATAATGAGGAGCACTATATTTTAAATTCGGCTCGATTAGTTGCTAATCAAATTAATGCTAAACTTTAAATATATTTGTGAAAATATAAGTGTAAATATTTAATTTGAAAGCGAATAAGAGGGAAATTCTATCAAGGGTTTTCCTCTTTTTTTGTTGGAGAGTTTTTCAAAGGGAGAGGAAATTTGTTTTTTCAAAACAAGCAAGTAGTATAAAACGCCTCGTTTTATTATTTTCAAGTGAAACTTGAATCAAATTTTGACACTTTTTATAAATTAAAAATGAAGATGATTTTTAGGTTTTTAAGGAAAAGTAGGAATAGCAAGACGGAATCGGGGAAACCCCGATACAAAAACCTATTCCATTGATTAGTAATTACATACAGATATAAATACCTCCTTTTATATGTTAAAAAGGAGGTATTTTGATTGTAACTAATTGATATAAAGCATATTTAAGGTGTTTTTTTAAAGGAGGTATTCTTAAACTCCAACAAATTTAATACAGCTATAATAGGAGAATGTTTTTGCTTATTCTATCTATTGAGCATTCATTCAAAACACGTTTTTAGAAAGGCTTTTTTAAGGCTCTTTTTTTTCTTAAAAATGAACAATTTTTATAGAAAAATAAAGATAGCAAGAGGGAACTGCGTGACATTTCGTAAGTTGTTAGTTTTCAATGATTTGTGAAAACAGCATTTTCAAAAAGTATATAAATAATATATTTTTAGCTTATTTTTAAATGTAATATATTGATTATCAATAATGTTAAAATATATAATATGTATATGATTTGTAGATTTAAACATATTTAGAGAATTGATGAATTTTTTAAAAAATAGGATTGGATGTGTGTTGTGTTTTACTTCTTTCCAAACACGTTTTTATAAGTTTAAATAAAAAAAAGCCAATCGAAAAAATTCCGATTAGCTTCTTTTTTATCATTTTTTGACCTGTTTGAATAATCAAGCTTCAACGCTTTTAGAGGGCTACAAAGCCCCTCTTTTTTGATTTTCGTTTATCTGATTCGGCACTGATTTAAAATCAGTTAATTACACCGAAAAATAAAGGCTATAATAAGAATTATGTTAAGTAATGAAATAGATTAATAAAGTATCAATTGTAGAGTTTCGTGATCCATGATTGAGAATTTAAAAATTTTAAATAAAAACCTCGCTATTCATACAAATGTTATTTAGATAATATAGACTATCAAAGAATTTATTACTTTTAACAAAGTAATTACACGAAATACGGATATAGGGAATATTTCACGAAACTTTTCTATTATTTACTTCGTAAATTACTATGTTAGCGGTAATTTTACCAAACAGAATGTTGAACATAAAAAAATATAATCCGATGAAGCTATAAGTAAATGTTCAAAATAAAAAAAGTGAAACTTTTTTATTGCTTTCAAAAAGCAGTGAGAATTTCTATTATCAACTTTTAAAAATTAGAAGAAATGACGCAGTTACAAATGATTAACAAAACAAAATCTATAGCTCAACAAGACGAAAATGTTTCCGCTGTTTTTATGTATGGTTCATTTACTAAAAGCGAAGGAGATAAATATTCTGATATCGAATTTTACATCTTTTTAAAAAATAAAGAAAATTTCTCGTCGGAAAAATGGGTAAATCAAATTCATCCTGTGGCATTATATTTTACAAATGAATATGGAAGCGAAGTTGCTATTTTTGAGAATATGGTCAGAGGCGAATTTCATTTTTTAAAAACGGAGGAAATTGAAATTATCAAATCTTGGGACGGAATTGTTGCATTTAGCGATTTTGACCAAATGAACCTAATCGACAAAGACGGACATTTAACGAAAACACTAAATCAAATCAAAACGAAATCGCCCGAAAGAATAACAAATGAAAACATCTTGTGGTTAAGTCAATCATTACTGAATGTTATACTGACAACAAGCAACTTAATTAAGCGAGAAGAATTTGCTCATGCTCATCATAGTTTATCAAATGTTCAGAAATATTTGCTTTGGCTTATTAGAGCAAGAACAAACAAAACCCAACATTGGGAAAGTCCAACTAAAAGTCTTGAAAAGGATATTGATACGACTTGGTATTTTGCGTATAAAACAGTAACATCGGATTTAAATCCTAAAAATATAATTTTAGCTTTTGAAAACTCATTAAATTTATCGGAAAAACTATTTGACGAACTAAATATTGAACCAAAAATGAAAGAAATCCTACATGAAATAAGAAAA
>NZ_JAOCHX010000075.1:0-7772 GCF_029843245.1 Empedobacter sp. GD03739
GAAATCCTACGAAATATTCTAATGTTGAATATAATTACTGTCGAGATACTTTAAATGTCTGTTTATCTCAAAAAGAGAATTTATTCAAATTATATGCAGCTTTATCATTTTTAAAGGACTCCGAGTACCTTGAAGGGTTATCTAAATTACTTCCTAAATTATTAGCTGAATATCTAAATGTTAGCTCGACAAGTGAACAATCAATAAAGAATTACGTTTTTTTGAATAAAAATTCTAATAAAATAATTGAAAACTATAAAAATCACCTTTTCAAATATATCAATTAACATACTGATTATCTTTTAATTAACAATCAGGTGTAATATAGGTGTAACTTTTATATCTCAAATCATTCTAAGTTTGACTCAGTTAAAAACAATTAAACCTTTTTATTATGAGTAATAGATTTGTAGACAAAGGAGTTGAAAATAATTCTGCTCCTGAAAGAAAAAATGAATCAGTAAAATTTATTGAGAAAACAAGTTTTCCTATAAAGGAAGATCGATTGAAACAAGCGGAAGTTGCAGAAATGTTTGATACCACTGTTCAGACAATCATTAACTGGAGAAAAGCTGGGAAATTACCTTTTTATAAGATCGGTAGGCATATAATTTATTCAAGAAGTCAATTAATCAAAATCGCTTCACAAAATCAAGATTTAGTAAAAGCATAAAAAAAGAGTTTAATCCCACATTAAACTCTCATTTATAAAAATAACTTACGTTATGTTTTGCCTTAATCCTATGGCAAATATAGTACATAACAATTAATCAAACAACTTATTATGAACTTAAACTCTGCCGAATTTATTCGAGTGGGCACGTCATATTTTGCTATAATTGAACGTCCTACCATCTCAAAAGACACTGAGAAAATCATGATTTCTTGGAATAAAGAAACCATTGTAAACGACTTAGGCAAAGATTATATCTCTGCAATCAAAAAGTATTACGGATTTTGCTGTATTCCTCAACACATCAATTATGAGCGAGAAATTGGAGATTTCTATAATATCTACCATCCGTTAGATTATAATATCGAAACTGAATCAGAAATTGATTTACAAGAATTGCAACTAAAAATCCCTTACACTCTAAAATATATCAAACATATATTCGCAGAACAATATTTATTAGGGTTAGATTATTTGAAAATATTATTAGAAAATCCAACTCAAATTTTACCTGTACTTGTTTTAGTTTCTTCAGAACGTGAAACAGGAAAAAGTACGTTTCTGAAATGGCTTCGTAAAATTTTCTCTTTCAATGCAACTTTCATTAATGCAGATTCATTTGTAAATAACTTTAATTCAGATTTGAATGGAAAATTACTTGTTTTGGTTGATGAAATTATTACAGACAATCAACAAGTAACTGAACGCATTAAATTTCTTAGTACAGCCGATCGAAATAAGATTGAAAGCAAAGGAAAAGATAAAGAAGAAGTAGAATCTTTCTACAAATTTGTAATGACTTCCAACTTCGAAAAGAATTTTATCAAAATTGATAAAAAAGAAACTCGATTTTGGGTTCGAAAAATTCCATCAATTATTAAAAACCCTGAATTTGACAAGCATTTATACAAGGAAATCCCTTTCTTTTTAAACTATTTAGTACGAATACCCCATTCTACACCAAAGCAAACTCGAATGTGGTTCACTCCAGAGCAAATTAGAACTTCAGCTTTAACAAGACTAATGAATTATGAGAATGAAAATGCAAAACAAAAAGTATTTGAAATCATAAATGAAATTCATGAAAATTTTAATGAGGATGAAATATTAATTGCTCCGAAGGATATTCAATCTATTTCAAAGCGAATTCATGGACGAAACTCTATTGAAATAAATGAAGCAAGAAACGTATTAAAAACTCTAAACTTAACTCCTGCTAATAATTCAAATAAATACGAAGGATATGAATATTTACCACATGGTGAATTCGTAAAAATTGATCGAAAAGGGAGGTATTATTCTATCATTTTCAGCGAAATACGTCATTTTTTTGATGACAGTGATGACAGCCTTGTAACTATTTGATATATAATAAAATACTGTCATCAAAATCGTCATCAAACCGTCATCAAAATTTAGTTTGATGACAGAATTAGGAAAATAAAATTTGAGTTTGATGATTGATGACAAAGTGATGACAGCTTATTGAATTGAATTACATTTAATTACAAGCTTCTGTCATCAATCATCAAAAATTTCGTAAAATCTCAACCGTACAGAAAATGAATTGCAAAATGATAAACGAGCAAATCAAAATGATTGATTATTTAGCTCAAAAAAATATTTATCCAATAAGTATTAAACAGAATACTTATTGGTATTTAAGTCCACTCCGAAATGAAAAAACAGCTTCTTTTAAAGTGG
Source organism: Empedobacter sp. GD03739 (assembly GCF_029843245.1). NCBI lineage: Bacteria > Pseudomonadati > Bacteroidota > Flavobacteriia > Flavobacteriales > Weeksellaceae > Empedobacter > Empedobacter sp. GD03739. The sequence goes on from NZ_JAOCHX010000075.1 coordinate 2,378, forward strand.
ATAATTCTACGAATCGTTTTTATGATTTTGGAGAAGGTTTTGGTGGTACTTTAATAGACTTAATTTCTAAGCTTGAAAATATTTCAATCAATGAAATTATTCAAAAGTTTAGTATTAATTCTTTTTCCTTTCAAAAGCAAAATGATTTTCAATTCGAAAAAATTCAAACAAAAAACGAATATGAAATTTTAAAATTGAAGGAAATTTCATCGTTTCCTTTAGTTCAATATTTAGAAGAAAGAAAACTCATCTTAGAAATTGTAAATCGATATTGTAAAGAAATTCATTACAAATTAAATCAAAAAACATATTACGCAATTGCATTTCCTAACAATAAAAATGGATATGAAATTTGGATGTCCTAACAAAAATTCCATAGTAAGAAAAGGTATAAAACTTATCTTAACATGATGAAAGGACAAAAAAAACATTACGATGCTTCTTTTAAATTACGAGCAGTAGAACTGAGTTACGAAAGAAGTAATATTTCCGAATTAGCTAGAGAACTTGGAATAAAAGCCTCCTTATTATACAAATGGCGCAAAGATTATCAAGAATATGGATCGAATAGTTTTCCAGGAAAAGGCAATTTAAAGCTAACACCTGAACAAGAGCGTATAGTCGAATTAGAGAAAAAACTAAAAGATGCTGAATTAGAACGAGATATCTTAAAAAAAGCAATAAGCATTTTCTCCAAGAACGGTCGATGAAATACAGATTCATAAAGAATCATGAGCGCCAATTTCCGATTGAGAAAATGTGTTTTTTATTAAAAATAAATTCCAGTAGCTATTATAAATGGAAAAAAAGAGGGTATTCCAATCGACTTTTGAGAAAAAATTTGATGTTAGATAAAATAACATATTTATATTTTGAATTTAAACAGAGATATGGAAGTCCTCGAATTCATTCAGAATTGAACGCTTTAGGTTATAGAATATCACTTAAAACGGTTGCTAAATATATGCAAGAACTTGGCTTAAGAAGTAAATTAAGTAAGAAGTTTAGAATTACAACAAATTCTAAACATAATTATTTAACTGTAAGCAATTTACTTAATAGAGACTTTAGCGCTTCAAAACCTTCAATGAAATGGGTGTCAGATATTACTTATATTGAAACTCAAGAGGGATTTTTGTATTTAACAACAATCATCGATTTGTACGATAGAAAGGTGATTGGTTGGAGTTTAAGCCATACCATGAGTACAAAAGAAACGAGTTTAGCAGCATGGCGTATGGCTATAAAGAATAGATCAATTAAAAAAGGAATGCTATTTCATTCTGATCGAGGTGTTCAATATGCGTCAAAGAAGTTTGCAAATACGCTTGATTCTTATGGTGTTATCCGTAGCATGTCAAGGAAAGGGAATTGCTGGGACAATGCTGTGGCTGAGAGTTTCTTTAAATCGTTAAAAACTGAAATGATTTATGGAAATAAATTAATTACAAGAGAGAAAATGAAAAAACAAATTTTTCAGTATATTGAAATTTGGTATAACAGAAATAGAAGACATAAAGCTTTGAATTATAAAACTATTTTTGAGTTTAATAATAATTTACAATTTTTAAAAAATGTAGCTTAACTTACACTGGAAAATTCAGGGGGATATCCACACATTACTATTCACGAAGAAGATTATTTTCAGGGTTACAATTACGCATCTTGGGCAGGTGCCGATTTCTTTGTAACAACTAACGAAAAAGAAACACGTATTTTTAAAGTTGTAAAAGGATTAATTCCAAAGCGTTTAGAAGAAATTGTAAACATTCCTAATGCAAAAGAAATTAAAAGTGATAAGAAAATAGATGAGTTATTAAAACAAACAAAAGCCTTTACTCGTGATGAATTTTCTAAACTTTTATTCAAATGTCATAACATTATTCGTAACAACGATAAACTTTCTCCAGAAGCTGCCTTTGATGAAATTTCTAAAATTTTATTTATTAAAATTAGATACGAAAGAAATAATGAGGGAGGACAAATTTTCTCTGAGGAACAGTTTACAAAACTGAAAAAGGCATATGATGAGACAAAGTCTAAGACTAGCCCTGAATTTTATCAACAATTATTTGAAAGAACAAAAGAAGATTTCAAAGATGATGATTTATTCGAGCCTACTGAAATTTTAAGAATTCGTGAAAATAGTTTTGAAGCCATCGTAAAAGAATTACAGATTTACAACCTATCTACGACATCAGATGATGTGAAAGGGATAGCTTTTGAGCAATTCTTAGGACGTACGTTTAGAGGAGAATTAGGGCAATTCTTTACACCTCGTACTGTAGTAGATTTTATGGTTGATGTATTAGATCCGCAAGAAGGTGAAACAATTTGCGATCCGTGTTGTGGTTCGGGAGGATTTTTAATTAAAGCTTTCGAATATGTTCGTGCAAAAATTGAAGACGAGATCCAAATAGCAAAGGACAAAATAAAAGCACAATATTATACCGAAGAATATGACAAGCTTTCTGAAAAAGAAAAAGCAAAAGTTGACGATCAAGTAACCGATTTGTTTACGAAGTTAAATGCTGAATTAGACATCAATAATCCAAAGAGTAGATTACGTGTACTAAGTTACGATTGTATTTTTGGTACAGATGCTAATCCTCGTATGAGCCGTACAGCCAAGATGAATATGATTATGCACGGTGATGGACACGGTGGGGTTCATCATAACGATGGATTATTAAATGTAAATGGAATTTTCGAAAACCGTTTTGATGTTATTTTAACAAACCCTCCATTTGGTGCACGTGTTGAAAAAACTTTAAAAATTACGGAAGCAGATAAATATACAGATCTAGAACGTATAGAAAAATATCGTAAACGTTATGGTTCTGCGTACGATCAGGCACTAAAACAAGTAAATGACAACATCGGTAAGCCTTTATTAAACCTATATGATACAGGTAAAATGAGTACGTTGACCGAAGTATTGTTTATCGAGCGCAATTTAAATTTACTGAAACCAGGCGGAAGGATGGGGATTGTTTTACCAGAAGGGGTACTAAACAATACCAACTTACAAAAAGTGCGTGATTATGTAGAAGGTAAAGCAAAAATTATATTGATTACTTCTATCCCTCAAGATGTTTTCATTGCAAGTGGTGCAACGGTAAAACCAAGTTTACTATTCTTCAAAAAGTTTACAGAAGAAGAACAAAAAGAGTATGATAAGATTGTAAAAGAAGCCACTAAAACGATAAAGGTAAAATACGAAGGTCGATTAAAAGAAGTAAAAGAAGCTTTAGCGAAAAAAGGAAAAGATGCTTTGTCTGCGGATGAGAAAAAAGAGTTAAAAACTGAACAAAAAGCAATTGAAAACAAAATCGTAGCGGAAATAAAAGCAGAAGTAAAAGAAAAATTCAATTACCAAATTCCGATTGCCGAAGTAGAAAAGGCAGGTATTAGTACAACAGGTGCTAAAATTGAAAATGATTTAGAACCTTTAGCTGAAGAGTTTAAGCAATACCGTACAGAAAATAAATTGTGGCAAACCTTACTAAAAGACATACAATACGAAGTAATAGAAAATCAAATTTACCGTATTCCTGTAGCGGATAATAATGTAGTGGCTGAACCTGAAATCTTTTATAAATAATGGAGAACGTTAAAAAAACATTTTTAAATTTTTTAAACTTTACTGATTTAGAAAACTGGAGTTCATATTCATTATTAGGTAAAAATTTAAATTATACTCAAAAATTTCAATTTGCAAAAATAGGATCATTTTTAAAAAGAAATAAAACGCCTATAGATGTAGTAGATGGTCAATTTTATAAAAGAGCAACAATTAAAATTAATGGTCAAGGGATTTTTCTAAGAGATATTAAAGACGGTAAAGAGATAGGAACTAAAAAACAATTTCTAATTTCTAAAGGGCAATTTTTATTATCAAAAATTGATGCTAGAAATGGTGCATTTGGTGTTGTTCCAGAAGAACTTGAGGGAGCAATTATTACTGGGAATTTCTGGACTTTTGATGTAGATTATAGTTTAGTGAATCCTTTTTACTTAACCTTATTAACGGGTACTAAAGAGTTTCAAAAATTAAGTCAAACAGCAAGTGTAGGTACAACAAATAGAAATTATTTACAAGAGGTAGATTTCTTAAATTTCAAAGTTCCTTTACCAACTCTGCAAGAACAACAAGAAATTGTAGAGGCGTATTTCAAAAAAATAAACGAAGCCAATCAATTAGAGGTTGATGGCAAAAATATCGATCAAGAAATTGAGAAATATTTGTTTACTGAATTGGGGATTAGTGTCGGTAATAAAAAAGAAAATAAGAAGGGACTAAATTTAGTTGAATTTAAAGATGTATTGGAATGGGGTACAGATAAATTGCTATTAAGTTCTGGTTTTGAAAGTAAGCAATTTAAACTGAAATCGCTGAGTAAATATGAATCTCTTATTGATGATGTATTTAGAGGTAAGAGTCCAAAATACGCTGATAAATCAGATAAATACATATTAAATCAAAAATGTAATCGCTGGAATAAAATTGAATTAGAATTTGCAAAGACTGTCGTTCCAGAATGGTATAAAAATATAGATCAAAAGTTCTTTACGAAAGAAGGAGATATCATTATTAATTCCACAGGTGAAGGAACAATTGGTCGAGCAAGTTATGTTTCTAAAGAATTTGAAGGACTTATATATGACAGTCATATTTTATTAATAAGATTGAATTCAAGTATTTTCAATCCAGAATTATTTGTTGAATTGTTTAATAGTGATTTCGGTCAAAGTCAAGTTAACCAGATAAAATCCGCCCAAGCAACTAAGCAAACAGAATTAGGGGTGAATAATTTACTAAAAATTGAAATCCCTGTTGTTCAAGATGTTGAAAAACAAAAACTAATTGTTGAAGAAATTAAAGTCTTTAGACAAACAGCTTCTGAAAATATTATTAAAATTGAAGAATTAAAACATCAAGCCAACGAAGAATTTGAAAAAGAGATTTTTCAGTAAATCAACCAATCTGCAATACTAATAAATATGAAAATTACTCATTTAGAGATAAAAAATAAAGAATACAAAAACCTAAATATCGATTTAAAAGAAAATAAATCGCATATTATGGCTTTTATAGGTAATAATGGTAGTGGCAAAAGTAATTTATTGGAATCGTTATCAATAATTTTTTATTATCTACACTACAAGAAAGAAAAGAACATTCCTTTTAATTTTTCCATCACTTTTACAAATAGCGGTTCTTCAGAAAAAATTACAATCACTAAAAATAAAACCAGTGTTATAACAAATATTGGCGGAAAAATAGTTTCCGATCCATACAACTATCTTCCTAAGCAAATTGTAGCTATTTATAGTGGTGAAGAAGATAGGATGTGGAAGAAATGGTATTTTCCTATTTACAAAGACTATATTA
>NZ_JAOCHX010000076.1:0-7242 GCF_029843245.1 Empedobacter sp. GD03739
TTATCAATATATTTTAATAAAAACGTTCGTATAATATTTATTTAATGTTAATTTTACATTAGAAAAATTAATTTTGCACTTCAAAACATTATTAAATGTCGGTAAACTCATTTTTTAAATTATTTACTCCAAAGGATAAAGTATTCTATCCTTTGTTCGAGGAAGCTTCAAAAAGTTTAATCAAATTAGCTGAATTGTTACATGAATGTGTAAACGCTCCAGTTGAAGAACGCGAAGATTACATCGCGCAAATTTCTAAGATAGAAAGCAAAATTGAATATCTTACTCAAAAAACAAATTTAGAGTTAAGCAAAAACTTTATCACACCTTTTGACAGAGAAGATATTTATCAATTAGTAAAATCTATCGATTATGTTGCAGATAATTTAAATGGAGCAGCGAATCGTATCAATATTTATCAAGTAGATAAAATTACAAAATCTATCCGCAAAATTACAGCTGTTAACTTAGAGGCTTGTCAATTAATCGGAGAGGGAATTGAGCAATTGAAAGATTTGAGAAACGTAAATCGTATTTACGAAATATGTGAACGAATCAATAAATTAGAAAATAAATCGGATCGTATTTTTGATAAAGCAGTTCAGGAAATTTTCGAAAACGAAACTGATGTTAAAAATATCATCAAGTATAAGGAGGTTTTATCTTCATTAGAATCTGCAACAGACAAGTGTAAAAGTGTTGCTAACGTATTGGAAGCTGTAGCGGTAAAACATTCATAACCAAAACTTAATCTAAAAGATTATGACAGATTTTTTTTCAGCGTTTTCGAGCATGTTATCGTCTACGCCAGGAATGTTATTGATTACTATTATCGTCTTAGCTTTTGTTTTTGATTATATTAATGGTTTTCACGACGCCGCAAACTCAATTGCTACAATTGTTGCAACTAAGGTTTTAACGCCTTTTCAAGCTGTACTTTGGGCTGCCGCATTCAACTTTGCTGCTTACTTTATTTCAGTTTATTGGATTGGAGAATTTAAGATTGGTAACACTATTGCAAAGTCGGTTAACGAGCATTTTATTACACTAGAAGTTATTTTAGCTGGAATTATCGCTGCAATTTCTTGGAACTTATTAACATGGAAGTTTGGTATTCCTTCTTCTTCTTCTCATACATTAATTGGTGGTTTCATTGGAGCTGCATTAGCTCACGCCGGTGGTTTTTCTGCTGGTGGAGAAGATGTAATTGTTTACAAAAAAGTAATTCCAATTATTTGCTTTATCGTATTAGCACCATTAATTGGTATGATTATCGCCTCGATATTAACCATCATCACGCTTCACATTTGCAAAAGAGCCAAACCTGCAAAAGCAGAATGGTGGTTCAAGAAATTGCAATTAGTTTCTTCTGCTCTTTTCTCTTTAGGACACGGTATGAATGATGCGCAAAAAGTAATGGGAATTATTGGTGCTGCGGTTATTTTTTACCATATGAATGTAGATTTTGATCCTGAATATTTAAAAGCTGAAGATAAATTTCAATATTTTGTAGAACATTGGGGATGGGTTCCCATTACATCTTTCATCGTTATCGCATTAGGTACAATGGGTGGTGGATGGAAAATCATCAAAACAATGGGTTCTAAAATCACAAAAGTAACGCCATTAGAAGGTGTAGTTGCTGAAACATCTGGAGCAATGACGCTTTATATTTCTGAACATTTCGGGATTCCAGTTTCTACAACACATACAATTACTGGTTCTATTATTGGTGTAGGTTTAACGAAACGTGTTTCTGCAGTTCGTTGGGGAGTAACAATTAGTTTACTTTGGGCGTGGATACTTACTATTCCTGTCTCAGCATTATTAGCTGCATTAATCTATTATGTTGTAACGTTATTTATTTAAAATATCATTTCTAAAGGAGCTTAAATTAAGCTCCTTTTTTATTTTTGAAATAATTTTCGAAATTGATAAATGATAAGTTTAATAAAGTTTTAAATTTGCGCCATGCAATTAACTGTATTATTTATCATTATCGGCTTAGCCATTTTATTTGATTTCTTAAATGGTTTTCACGATGCCGCAAACTCTATTGCAACGGTTGTTACTACAAAGGTTTTAACTCCTATTCAAGCCGTTATATGGGCTGCATTCTTCAATTTTGTTGCTTTCTTCATTGCCAAATTTATCATTGGAGAATTTGGAGTTGCAGACACAATCGCAAAAATTATTAAAGAAGATGTTGTCGTCGCATTTGGATCCAATCCATCTATCGTTGTTATGGCGGCGCTTTCTGCAGCAATCACTTGGAATATTTTAACTTGGAAATTAGGAATCCCTTCCTCTTCATCTCACACCTTGATTGGTGGTTTAGCTGGAGGTGCATTAGCTGCAACAGGTTATGATTTTTCTGCTATTAACAGTACGATTATCTTAACGATTATCGCTTTTATTTTGGTTGCACCAATTATTGGTTTAGTCGCTGGTAATGTTATTTACATCATCACGCTGAATCTTTGTCGAAATGCAAAACCACATAAAGCAGATGCTTGGTTCAAGAAATTGCAATTAGTTTCTTCTGCGATGTTGAGTATTGGTCATGGTTTGAATGATTCTCAAAAAGTAATGGGAGTGATCACGTTTGCTTTACTTGCTAATCAAACTGCAATTGTTAATACGGATATGAATGATTGGATTTTGAATGATGTTTTCAATTGGAAGCATTGGTTCATCACAACAAGTAGTACTGATATTCACGATTGGGTTCCGATTATGTGTTTCTCTGCAATTGCTTTAGGAACTTTAGGTGGCGGAATGAAAATCCTAAAAACGATGGGAAATAAAATTACAAAAATTACTCCTATCGAAGGTTTCACTGCTCAAACAGCTTCAGCTATTACATTATTTTTTACTGAACATATCAAAATGCCAGTTTCTACAACTCACGTGATCACAGGATCTATTATTGGTGTTGGAATGGTAAAAAGAGTTTCTGCCGTTCGTTGGGGAGTTACAATTAGTTTATTATGGGCTTGGATTTTGACAATTCCAGTTTCTGCACTTATTGCAACAGGATTTTATTATCTATTTTCGATGTTTTTCTAACATTAAAAATTTAATCATATAAAAAATGGCTGTCAAAATTGACGGCCATTTTCTATTTATTTTAATATTTATTCTTGAATGATTATTTGCTAAAATCTTCTTTCAATAAATCGATTTTCGCTAACAACGTTTGTTGAACAGCTGGATAATCTTCTTTGTTAGAAAGTGAAGCATTTACAGAGAAATAATATTTAATCTTTGGTTCTGTTCCAGAAGGACGACAAGCTACTTTACTTCCATCCTCTGTATAGAAAATCAATACATTTGACTTTGGTATCTCAATCGCTTTTTCTTCACCAGAAATTAAATCTTTGTCGATAGAAGATTGAAAATCTTTTACACGAACAACTTTAGATCCTGCTAATTCTTTTGGAGGATTTGATCTAAATTCAACCATCATTTTAGCAATTAACTCTGCACCTTCTTTTCCAGGTTTTACAATACTAATTAAATCTTCTTGATATGCTTTTCCGATTTCAAGATAGATTTCCATTAATTTATTGTACAGAGAACTTCCTTTTGCTTTTTGTACAGCAGCAATTTCAGAAACCAATAAAGCTGTTGTAACAGAATCTTTATCACGGATAAAGTCTCCAACCATAAATCCGAATGATTCTTCTCCTCCTCCAACAAAACTTTCTTTGCCTTCGAATTTGCGAATCATATCAGCAATCCATTTGAAACCTGTTAATCCTACTTTACAATCAACATTGAATTTCGCAGCAATATCATAGAAAATATCAGACGTTACGATTGTCGATCCGATAAATTCATTTCCAACTAATTTCCCCGATTTTTGCCATTTTTCTAATAAATAATAAGCCAAAACAGTATTCATTTGGTTACCATTTAATAAAACAATTTCACCTTCATTGTTACGCGTTGCAACACCTACACGATCCGCATCAGGATCTGTTCCAATCACAACATCAGCACCAATTTCATTCGCTAAAGTAACTGCCATAGTCAAAGCCTCTGGTTCTTCTGGATTTGGCGATTTTACTGTTGGGAAATCTCCACTTGGAATTGCTTGTTCAGCAACTTGATGAACTTGAGTAAAACCAGCTTTATCAAAAGCTTTTGGCGTAATTGCAACGGCAGTTCCGTGAATAGAAGTAAAAACAATTTTTATATCTTCCTTACCATCTTGTGTAAAACTTCCGTTCGCTACACATGCATCAATAAAAGCTTCATCAATTTCTTTACCTATATACGTTAACAATGCATCGTTACCTTGAAATTTGATTTCTTCTACTTTTACATTATTTACTTCATTAATAATTTCTCCATCTTGTGGCGGAACAATTTGCGCTCCATCATTCCAATAAACTTTGTAACCATTGTAAATCGGAGGATTGTGGGAAGCTGTCAACACAATTCCAGCATCACAACCTAAATGACGAACTGTAAAAGACAATTCTGGCGTTGGGCGAAAAGATTCAAACAAATAAACGTTGATTCCATTCGCAGTCAAAACATCGGCAACCATTTTTGCAAACGTATCCGAATTGTGACGAACATCGTATGCAATCGCAACTTTTTTCTCTTTATTCGGAAATTGTTGATTAATATAATTTGCTAAACCTTGCGTTGCTGCACCAAGTGTATATTTGTTTAAACGATTTGTTCCAACACCCATTATACCACGCATTCCTCCTGTTCCAAACTCAAGGTTTTTATAAAAAGAATCGTCTAATTCGGTTGGATTATTATCAATTAAATCTTGAACAGCTTTTCTTGTTTCCGCATCATAAGCGTCAGAAAGCCATAATTTAGCATTATCTAAACTTGAAGTCATTCTTATCTTTTATTTTTTTAATACTTGGGCGCGGTCGGCAATTTTTGTATCCTTATTAGGATCGCCCATAAAATTTACAATTGAGTTTCCTTTTGCAGAACCATATAAGGTTTGGCGTGCATTGATGTCTAATAAAGCGTTATCATCTGTTGTGAAATTAGCTTCATTGACCTCGTATTTGAATAAATTCAATTGTGCTTCGCCATAAGCTTTCACTTTCATAGTTCCAGCAGTTCCTTCTAACATAATATTAGATTGATCATCTGCTTTCAAATCAAAGTTGTTTGTAATCAAAAAAGTTTGATTAATTCTCGCTTGATCTTTCGCAGAGATAGTCAATTCATCAACATTCAATGTTCCAGAAGTAGTCAAAGAAGTTTGTTTATTTGCATCAATCTTTTCTAAATCTCGTGTCACATAAACGTACAAATCATAGGCACTATAATGGTCTACATTTGATTTTTCTTTGATTGTAACCGCATTATTTTTTGCTTCAACTTCTAAATTATCAATAATATTTTGATGCGATTCTACTTTAACTCCAGATTTATTTCCTGGAACTAAAATAACATTACAATTACACGAAACGCTCAAATCTTTGATATTATCAGCTGTATATTCTTTTTGAGCCGTTGCAGCACCTTCTCCATCAATTGATGATGAACACGAAGTTGCAACTAAACCTAAAAATCCTAATAAAAATATTTTCTTCATAGTAGTTGGTTATTTAATTAGTTTAAATTCAATTCTTTTTGAACTAAATACAATTGTTTTTCGCGATTATTGCGAACAATTAACTCGCCCAAAAATCCCGCCAAAAATAATTGCGTTCCTAAAATCATAAAAACTAACGAAATATAAAAATAAGGACTATCTGTGATTAATCTGGCTGGTGTATGGGAAATATAAACTTTATATAATTTCTCGATTCCTAAATAAAATGAAGCGAAAAACCCTAAAATAAACATCAATGTACCCAATAAACCGAAAATATGCATTGGTTTATTCCCAAACCTTGACGCAAAGAAAAGTGTAATCAAATCCAAGAAACCATTTACAAAACGATTTGCTCCAAATTTTGAAACACCATATTTACGCGCTTGATGTTTTACTTTTTTCTCAATAATTTTCGAATATCCCGCATTTTTCGCTAAAACAGGAATATAACGGTGCATATCACCATACAATTCGATATTTTGCGTTACTTCCCAACGATAAGCTTTCAAACCACAGTTAAAATCGTGCAATTTTACACCAGAGGTTTTACGTGCTACACCATTGAATAATTTCGAAGGAAGATTTTTTGTCAATTTATTATCTTGACGATTTTCTTTCCAACCCGAAACAATATCTGCTTTTTGGTTTTTCAGCATTTTGTATAACGACGGTATTTCCTCAGGAAAATCTTGTAAATCTGCATCCATAGTAATCACAACATCTCCTTTCACTTCTTTAAAAGCCGCGCTAAGTGCTGGAGACTTACCATAATTTTTACGGAATTTAATTCCTTTCACTTCTGTATTGAAGTTGGCAATATACTCTATAATTTGCCACGAATCATCTGTACTCCCGTCATCAACGAAAATAACTTCGAATGTAAAATCATTCTGTTCACAGACTTTTTTGATTCTGTAGAATAATTCCTCTAAGGAATCTTGTTCGTTCAGTAAAGGAACAACAACTGAAATATCCATATGTTAAAAAACACGTTTTTTTAAGAATTGTGAAAACATCGCTGCAATTGCGATGTAGAAAGATAAGAAAATTGAGGATAATCCGAAGAAGTTTTTCACAGTAAATAAATTAAGTGTTTTATAATCATCCGAATTTCTAAATGTTTCGATATCTTTTGCGACTTTTGGATCAGACATATTAGACGTAAAAGTATCTAATAACCCTTGTTTCAAACTATCTTGTGCCCATTCTCCATAAGTATTGAAGAATACAAAAATAACAATCAAACTCATGATTCCTGCAAAGAAAATCGTGTAGAAACCAACTTTAAAACCTTCTTTGAAAGTCATTAATTCTTCTGAAGTTTGATGATTTTTTGCTTTATTTTTCGATAAATTGAAAATTATTAAAAAACAATATAATGCATACAAAGGTAATACAATAAAACAGCAAATCATGAAGCTGTAAGTGTAATAATCTTTTACAGAAACTGTTCCGTTTAAAGAAAAATAAAAGTAAAGCGCGAAAAACAATGCTAATGTAATTGCTGTAAGCACCAAAGAGTTTTTGAAAATTTTATTAAAACTAATCATTCTGCAAAGATAATTATATCTCGTAATTCTTTCTCTATTAAATTGTATGATTTAAAAAGGAATTTATCTTCATAAATTCTTTTCTTCAATTATTTTTTACAATATCAA
>NZ_JAOCHX010000077.1:0-6915 GCF_029843245.1 Empedobacter sp. GD03739
AGAAGGTTTTTATTATTTTGATGGATTGGTATGGGTAAAACTATCATCAGGAAACACTAATCCAAACTTTTTCTATATGCCTTCTATTGTATTACTAACCGTACCATCAGATAGTAGAGTAATTGATACAACAAACGAATCGTATACTTTTGATAAAGACACTTCTGTTTATACGGTAAAATTACACGATTTGTATAAAGCTCAGTTTACAACACCAGTTATCGCGAGTTCTGCAACTGCCAGCCTGAGTCAAATTGTATTAAAGGCAAATAACTATGATTATTTTGTAACCTATGCAGATAATACTGTTTTTACAGATATAAAAGTAGATGATAATGGAATTCTTACGTATAAAGTAACGTCTAATGCTATTATTAGAAATGGTTCTTTTATGAATATTGTACTAAAGGTTAGGTAGTTGACAATGATTAATGATTCGTTGAATCTTTAGAAATTACAATATGAAATTAAATATTAAAAAGAATCTTTTCGGATTGTTTGCATTATTTGCTTTACAACAAACCAATGCGCAAATCATCTTTAAAGAAGATTTTGGACAAACAACTACACGTAAATCATCTCCTTATGTTCCGCAAGCGGGTAATGATTTAAATTTAGAAGTTTCACCTTATACTTGTACACCTTATTATAGAGCTGCAACATCATATTACGTCGGTGCAACAAGACCAACTTGTAAAGACAATCCTATTGGAACACCTACTAACGGTTATGAGTTAAGTAATTATAATGGGTGGCTAAAAAATATCAGTGATGGTTATTATGTTGTAGTCGCGCCAACCAATTTGAAAGACGCATTTGGAACTGGCTCAGCAGGAACTGGAAGTTGGTGGTTAAGTGTTTCGGATCATACAGCTAATACAAACGGAGCTGTAATGGTTGTTAACGCTGGAAAGATAACAAATCAGTATTATCGCAGAGCTGTTACCTTGAAAACAGGTACAACATACAAATTATCTGCATGGGTAATGGAAGTAGCGTTTTTAATCTTAAAATGGAAGCTCAAAATATTCTTACAGAGCAACTTTTGGGAAGTAACTTGACGGGAAATAATCCAAAAGAATTGAAATTAAGCGAAGCCAATAAATGGGAACAGCTATCTTGGACTTTCACTACTCCAACAGATCAAAATTGTAATACTGATATTGCGATTTCTTTAAGGAATAATTATACGACGAGTGAGACAGGAAATGATTTCTATATAGATGATATTGTTTTAGAAGAAGTCATAGACCCTTCTGCTACTGTCATTGATTGTAATCCACAAAATGGAGTTATCGATGATATTATCAAAGCGAATGATGATGCAATTACAACCACATTAGAGGGAGGTGTATATTCAATTATTACTAATGATTCGTATTCTAAAGTTGTAGGAAATGTCGTTTTGAATGGAACAGGAAAAAATTCATCTATAGTTCCATTGGGTACTTGGCCTACAGGTTATTCAATTGATACAAATGGACAATTAGTAATTGCGGCAAATGCTCCAGCATTAACTAATCCGTTAGAATATCAAATTACAAATTTGTTAGGCGTATCTTCAGTTGCAAAAATTACAGTAAAACAGGATTTAGGCGTATCTATTAAAGGAAATCCTGATGTTTATGATTGGGTTACTGGCCCTAAAACATATTCAACTGTTAGTTCAAATGATGTTTATAATGGAGGTATAGCTGGACAAGGATTTATTTTTTCTGGAATAGAACAGAATGCTAAGATCTCTCCAAAAGGAACTTGGCCTAATGGAATTAGTTTGAATACTACAACAGGAGAAATTACTACTACAGCTGCCGCAGTGAAACCAACAGGTGCTATTTACTATACATTATGTAATATGGTTGGTGTTTGTCAAGATATTGCTGTGACTTTTTTGGGAAGTGAATCTCCTAACTCTGATTGGAAACCCGGAAAAATATCTTCAACAGGAGAAACATGTTATAATGGAACAATAGAAGTTGTGAATACAGAAAAAGCAAGTTATTTGGCTTATCTTATGTCTTATAATTGGCAAGCAAGTATTGATAACGGTGCAACTTGGCGTGATTTTGGAACAATTAGTGAAAGTGAAAATCAGGAAAATGAGTCAGTTGGAGATGTGATTATTCAGAAAGGTGATAAATTAATAATTAACGGTTTAAAAAAGCCAACTTTAGTCAGAAGGCAAGTAAAACGAATAGGTTTAAGTGGTTATGCTTATACAGCTCCAGTTTTAGTCACGCCTTCAGAAGAAAATACAATTACTCTACCTGATAAAATAAATGCTTTTGCAGCAGAACAAGGAACAAGTTTTACTTTTCCTACTGTATCAACAAAATTTCCTTCTACTATTAAGATTTTAGATGCAAATGGTAAAGAAGTTGGTACTACAATTTTTGATTTAAAGAAAGGTGAATATACATACACAATTGAAGCGACAACAACAACTGGTGCGCCTTTAGAAGGTTGTGTAACATCTGTTATTATACAATTAATTGTTTACGATTTAAAAGATTGTGATATTGTTAAGAAAAAGATTTTTGCAACAGATGTTAGAGATTGGAGTTCTGGATTAAGTGGTGTTGCTAATAAAGAAAAAGCAGTAAATGGAAACCGTGCTGATTATGCAACAATTACTGGAGGTGTTGTTATTTTAGGAATTGGTACTGTAGGTGTAGATTTATACTTTACAAAATTATCTGATCCAAATGATCCAAAATCTAAACGTGTTTTATATACGGCTGAAGAGTTAAAAGGAAAAAAAGTATCCATAAAATTAGGTGAACAATATTCTGGACTTAAAGTCGCTGGAGGTTTATCGGTAGTAGGACGATATACTAGTGCTACTGATCCAAATGATATTGGATTAACAAGCGGTATCCCAATAGGTATTACAAATGAGAATGCAGGAACGTCGTTTGGTGTAAAAGGAGGCGTATTAGATTTATTGAAAGGAGATAATGTATTCGATTTTTCTTTTATTCCTACCAAAAGCAATGGTACTCATGTAGCTTATAATGGGGTTCGTGTGCAATTAGGTTCTTTACTTTCTGTAGCTGATTTGGCTACTGTCTTCCATGCATATATAGAAGAAGAGGAACTTGTAACAGATCCAAATTATAAACCGCTAGGGGATATTACTGTCAACCCACCTTCATCATTACTTTATCCAATAGTACAAAAAGATATAGATGGAACAGATTTAACAGATATCAAAAATGTAGATATTAAGTTGAATGAATTTACACATGATGTCACTTGGGGTAACCGTTCAGAAGTGTTGAATGTT
Organism: Empedobacter sp. GD03739; assembly: GCF_029843245.1. Classification (NCBI taxonomy): domain Bacteria; kingdom Pseudomonadati; phylum Bacteroidota; class Flavobacteriia; order Flavobacteriales; family Weeksellaceae; genus Empedobacter; species Empedobacter sp. GD03739. The sequence continues at coordinate 3,287 of NZ_JAOCHX010000077.1, forward strand.
GCAAGTGGTTTATCTTCTGTAGTACATCCTTATTATGCTGTAGATGATAATTATGATAGTTATACCTTATTTAATGCAACGGCAGGGGTGTTGAATCAACAATTTTTACGCACACATTTGAGACAAGCTGCTCGACCTGGAGATCAAATTCAAGTAACATTGGCTTATCCAAATATTAATGTCTTAAACTTAAGTTTATTACAATTAGGGAATTTTAAAATTGTTTATTATTTAGGTGATACAAAAGTAGGAGAAGAGAATATGGAGAAATTTAGAATTTTAGATATAGGTTTGTTTAACTTTAAAAATAAACGTAGAGCTGTTATTTCTAGACCAATTACAATCCCATTTGATTCTTTCGAAATTCAACAATTCAATACAGTGAATGTTAATCTTGGAGACGGGTTACATGTTCATGATATTCGTATTGCGCCAATGATGTTATTTGAAGGGCAAGAAGATTCGAAAGAAGTAACTAAAATATGTGCAGCTGACTTTCTAGCTATTAAGAGTCCAGATTTTTGTACAGAATATGAAATTTCTTTCGCTAAGGTAGTTGAGTTTGGAGGGACTTACACAATTCCTGACAAAGATGAGGATCCGGATAATGATTTACCTTTATTAGATAAAGATGGAAATCCTATCAAAGAAATTTTAAAGGTAGAAGATATTCCGAATTCTAATTTAAAATATAGTCATTCAGGAGCAGGAGTTATGTATTATAATATAGACAGATTATATACAGAATACGAAAATGAAGGAATTATTCTTGTTAAAGTACAAACTAAACGACAAGGACAAAATTATGGAAATGCTCAATATTTGAGAGTGAAGCTTCAAAATTGTCAAGAAGCTTTAGTTAATCCAGTCATTAGATTATCTAATTAAATCTAAAAAATGATCATAAAAAATCCAGACTTATCGTCTGGATTTTTTTTATAATTCATACTAGGATGGATTATTTCTTTGAAGTGACTTCTCGGAACCTAGAAATGACAGCGCTTAAAATGACAACATTTGCTTTTGAAAAAATTATTTGAGTTAAAAAGTGATATTTTACTTTTATAAGCTTACATCATCCATATATCTATGGTAATCTACCATTCATCAAATTGAATTTTTACATCAAAAACTTTCTCGTTGTTTTGTCTCAGAAATATAAAAATTCGTATAATGAAAAAACAAATTGTTCTATTCGGTTTATTATTGTCTTGTATCTCATGTTCAATACATGTAAAGGCTCAGACATCATTACCAATCCATTTGGGTATAAAGGCTGGTGGAAATTTAACCAACATTTCTTCTACAGAAAGTTTTGAAGGAAAATATAGTTTTGGTTATCAAGCTGGTGCAATGGCTAGATTAGATTTAGGAAGTGCTTATCTACAGGGAGAAACGTTGTTTAATAAAAGAAAAACTAGTTTTGAAGGAGAGATAGAAAATTCGAAATTAAGCTGGAATTCTATTGATGTTCCTGTCACAATAGGGTATAAAATTGTAAATACAAACGAATTTAATTTGCGTGCTTTTACAGGCGGACTTTATAGTTATTCTTTCGGAAAAGAAATTACCGGAGCAGATGACATCAAACAAGCCTTTTCTAAATTTGATAAATCATCTATTAGTTTAATCGCAGGATTAGGATTCGATATTCAACGATTATCGATTGACTTTAGCTATGAAAATAGCCTATCCAATGTGAGTAAGAACTTCAAATCAAAACCTAAAAGTTTTTCGATTGGAATTGGCTACTTTTTGTTTTAATTCGAATAACAATACTTAATTTTAGAAACTGCAATACCTATTGTGGTTTCTTTTATTTTTTTTAATTTACTTTAATACAATGAATTTTAAATTCTTTAAAAAACATCTTTTCATTACCATTTTCTGGATTGTATTGGGCATTACACTTTGGCTTAACTTCCAAGCAAATGATTCAAAATACGATGCCTTACTACAAACGATTGCAATATTATTTTATTCGATTATATTAACCTATTATCTTACAGAAAAATTACTTCCAAAAGCATTGCAAAAGAAGAAAATGAAACAGTTTTTGATTCTTTCAATTTTCTTTATTTTGACATTGTCTATTTTTAACTCTTTTGTTTTTACCTATATCAGTGTTAGCTCAAAAGAACCTTTACCAGTTCATTTTTCTGATCACATTCCTATATTGTGGAAAGGATTTTATCTTTCTATACCTGCATCTTTATTAATAATTGGTACGGCGTGTGGCATTCGTTTTTATCAAGAACATGGGAGAATAGAGCGTGATCATATTTTACTTCAACAAGATCATTTAGAAAATCAACTCAAATTATTACAAGATCAAGTTAATCCTCATGTGATGTTTAACATATTGAACCATATTCATATTTTATTAAAGAAAGATACCGAATTGGCTTCATTTTTACTACTCAAATTCTCGGATATTTTACGTTATCAACTTTATGAATGCAACAAAAACGAAGTCATATTAGAGAATGAAATTCAGTATTTAAAAGATTTGATTGATGTAGAAAAATTACGATGGGGAAATGAAATTGATGTTTCCACTTCATTCGCTATAATGAATAAAAAAGCGATGATTGCTCCTTTGTTATTGGTTCCTTTTATAGAAAATGCTTTTAAATATGTAAGCAGAGTCCCTGATTATAAAGGATTTATCGAAATAAATTGTAGCGAAAATAACAATCAAATTCATTTGAGTATGGAAAATACATATGCTAAAATTCCTATTCAATCTAAACATATAGGTGGAATTGGATTACAAAATGTAAAAAAGCGACTAAATTTAATTTATCCTGCTGCTCATCAATTAAATATTACAGAAAATGGACAATTATATAAAGTCGATTTAACTATTAATTTATCTTCAACATGACTACAACACCTCTAATTTCAAGAAAAATGAAATGCTTGATTATTGATGATGAACCTTTGGCTCGTCAGCATATCAAAGATATGGCAGAGCAAATTGATTTTCTAGAAATTATACAAACATGTTCAACAGCTCTAGAAGCAACTACATATGTTACAGAAAGCACAATTGATCTAATTTTCTTGGATATTAATATGCCTTATCTTTCTGGTCTCGAATTTTTGGAACAAATCGAAAATCCACCACTTTGTATTTTTACTACCGCTTATTCCGAATATGCGCTTGAAGGATTTCGATTGCAAGTAGTTGATTATTTACTAAAACCAATTGCATTCAACCGATTCTATCAAGCTGTTAATAAAGCTTATCAAATATTTTTACTTAACGAAAAAATAAAGCATGGAACTATTCTCAATGATCCCTTTCTATATGTACGACAAGGAGATACTTTTACCAAAATTTCTTGGGTAGATATTCTGTATGTAGAAAGTATGCAAAATTATGTAAAACTACATTTCAAAGATAAATCTATTCTAATTCACCAAACCATGAAAGTATTAGAAGAATCTTTACCAATGAATCATTTTTTTCGAATACATAAATCTTTCTTAGTGAATGTAACACATATAGAAATAATTTCTGGAGGTCGAATTTATATAGGCAAACATGAACTTCCTATTTCTAGGAATAAAAAGGATGAATTACTCAATCAAGTAGTCTATAAAAAATTAATTAGTAAATAAAA
>NZ_JAOCHX010000078.1:0-6621 GCF_029843245.1 Empedobacter sp. GD03739
TTAATTGATAAATTGTGAACGATTGAGTTTCGATTTAATGAAAAATTAATTTAAATCAATATTTTTCTAAAAAGCATTGTTTAAATTTGAAGTATGAAAGCAAGTTTTGAACCTTATATTTTGAAATTCAAAAATCCAAGCGGTACTTCGCGCGGCGTTTTGACAGAGAAATTGACGTATCTTTTTACATTAGAAGAAGATGGAAAAGAATATGTTGGTGAATGTGGATTGTTTAAAGGGTTGAGTTTTGATGACCGCCCTGATTATGAAGAAAAATTGCAATGGGTTTGTGACAATATTGACTTAGGAGTTGATGAATTGTGGCGTGAATTGCGCGAATGGCCTTCGATTCAGTTTGGAGTAGAGCAGGCTTTTCAGAGTATGTTTGCGAATCGTTACAACGAAAATTATACAGATAAATTGAATCCTGATTTGTATGAATCAGCTTTTTCGACAGGTGACCAAGGTATTCAGACTAATGGTTTAATTTGGATGGGTTCGATTGATTTTATGCGCGAACAAATCAAAGAAAAATTAGCGATTGGTTTCAACTGTATCAAGTTGAAAATCGGTGTTGATTGGGAAAATGAGCATAAGATTATTCAACAATTAAGACAAGATTTTTCTGCGGATCAATTAGAATTAAGAGTAGATGCGAATGGAGGTTTTACGTTTGAAGAAGCAAAAGTGGTCTTGCAACAATTGGCTGATTTAAAAATACATTCGATTGAACAACCTATCAAAGCTGGACAAATCGATTTGATGACGGAATTGTGTGCTACAACACCGACACCAATTGCGTTGGACGAAGAATTAATTGGAATTGTTCATCAAGAGGATAAATTCGAATTGTTAGAAAAAATCAAACCGCAATATATTATTCTAAAACCAAGTTTGGTTGGGGGAATTAGAGGTTCGTTGGAATGGATTAATGCAGCAGATACATACGAAATTCCGTTTTGGATAACATCAGCATTGGAAAGTAATATAGGCTTAAATGCTATTGCACAATGGACAGCGATTTTATATCCAGAAATGCCACAAGGATTGGGCACAGGAGGTTTGTTTACAAACAATTTCCCAAGTCGATTAGAATTAAGAGGAGAATATTTATTTCGAAACAAATTAGCATGAATAAAGTAATTATCGCATTTTTTGCAACAATCGTTTTAATGAGTTGTCAAACGACAAAAAAAACAATTGATTTAGTTGCAATTCAAAAATATCAAACCGAATTGGCGACTTTTTATACTGATCTTAAAACGACGCCATTGGTAGACGAAGAAAAAACGAATTTCAAAGGCATTACATTTTTTCCGATCAGCGAAAAATATATAGTGAAAGCGAAATTTACGCCAATCAAAGATGGAAAGGTGATTCCGTTTCCTACTTCTGCGAAAAAAATCAAAAATTATAAAGAATACGGAACGGTAACGTTCATGTTGGATAATGTTGAACAAACGCTGACGGTTTATCAATCTTCACCAATTATGGAGAAATATGCAGACAGTTTGTTTTTACCTTTTATGGACGAAACAAACGGCGTGACGTCTTATGGAGGTGGACGTTATTTGGATTTGAGTACAAAGGATTTAGGTACAACAGCCAATGAAATTACGTTGGATTTTAATCAAGTGTATAATCCATATTGTGCATATAGCAAACATTACAATTGTCCCATTCCGCCAGCGAATAATGTGTTGGATATCGAAATTAATGCAGGTGTAAGTTATCATAAATAGAATGTTGTATTTAGATTTTTCTCAACCTAATTTTGATGTCAACGCTATTGAAGTTACCAACGAATTTGAACAATCCGTAAAAGATTTTTTGGTTGAATGGTTTTCTGATTCTGAGGTGATGATTGCGCATACTTCGGGGTCTACTGGAACTCCGAAAGAGATTATTTTAACCAAAAAAAATATGCGAAAAAGTGCGAATATGACGGGAAAATATTTGCATTTAGAGAAAGGAAATTCGGCTTTATTGGTGATGCCTGTTACTTATATTGCTGGAAAATTGATGTTGGTTCGTGCAGTAGAAATTGGTTTGAAATTGATTTGTATGCAACCGACTTCGCATATTTCTCTGGATGAAATTAATAGTGGAATTTCACAAAATTTTACCTCGATTGATTTTGTTGCGTTAACGCCTATGCAAGTTGAAAATTCGTTAGATTTTGTTTCAAGATGTCAAAAGTTAATTATCGGAGGAGCGCCTCTTTCGGAGAAAGTGAAACAAGAATTGTTTGCTTTTGAGAACGAAGTCTACGAAACATATGCAATGACGGAGACGATTACACATATTGCGTTTAAACAAGTTGCGAATCAAAAATATCCTAATGCAGAACAAGTTTTTGAAGCGTTTGATGAGGTAACGATTTCACAAGATGAGCGAGGTTGTTTGGTGATTGATACGCCTTATGATGGATTGCAAGTTGTAACGAATGATGTGGTTGAATTGATTGATACACGAAAATTTAACTGGATTGGTAGAGCGGATAATGTGATTAATTCGGGTGGAATAAAATTATTTCCAGAACAAATAGAAAATAAGCTGAAACCGTTCATTGATTCTGATTTTTATATCACTTCAAAAACGGATGAATTATTAGGTCAGAAATTAATTTTAGTTGTGGAAGGAGAGCAGAGGAGCTTGGATTTTTCTTTGGCAGATTTAACCAAATATCAAGTTCCAAAAGAAATTATTTTCATTCCTACATTTTCTCGAACGGAAAGTGGTAAAATAAAACGACAACAGTTTTAGGATCGACCTATTTTTTTATTTTGTTCGTGTATTTTACCTAAAATAGCTTAATTTTATCACTACTAAAACTTATACTGTGGATTACAATCGACTTTTTAATGATATTTTTTTCTTGATTTTTGATGATAAAATGGATGAAAATCAATATCCTATTTGGAAAAGTTTTTCGTTTATTCACAATCCAATTCAGCAATTAATTAAGGCACAAGATTTATTAAATCAGTTGCTACACGAATATCCAAAAGATAAAAAAGCACTTTTTCTGAAAGGAGTTGTTCAGCGCAATTTAAACTTCAACGAAGAATCGATTTTGTATCTTTTAGAAGCAAAAAAGGAAGATTATTACTTGTATGCTGCGAATTTCTACATTGCCGAATATTATATTCATAAATTGAAATTTGATGAAGCGCAAAAGTATTTGAAAGAAATTGAAATTGTGTATCCTACCAATCAACGTTTTCTTTTCTTATCAATTTTAGTGAGTTTGGAATTGTTTGAATTTGATGAAGCTAAACGATATTTGAATATTTTGTATCAATTGGTTGAGGATAAACAAGTTTTAGAATTATTGAGTAAAAATCTTCAGATCACAGAAGAAATTGTCTTGAAAACGACAAATCGATTGGTCTTAAAAAATTTCAAGTTGAGAAGTTTTAATTATAATCTTCAGCTCAAAACAAATTTGATTGCTTTTTATAAGAATTTCGCTGATATCGGGGTTAATTTTAATGGAATCAATTGCTTTATAATGGCACTTACCTTGAAGCAAATTACGTTGTATCCGACGTTTCATAATCTTGAAATTTATAATGTTCAAACGATTTTAGATTATATTGATGTTGATAAAAAAGGGATTCAAATGCGCTTAGAAGACATTGATTTTGACCATGATTTTGTCAAAAATTACCACGAATATTTAGAAGTCGAAATTCTATTGAAAGAAGATTAGTTTTTTTACTCAACTACATTTTTCTCAAGGAAATATTTTTGTTGTGATCTTGAATCGAGTTGAAGATGACTGAAGTAGTTTAGAATAATCTGAGATTCTTCGACAGGTTTAGAATGACAATAATGTCAAGTTGAGTTTATTTCAGTTTTGCATAAATAGATGAAGACTTTTCTATTGAAATGATAAATAGGTAACGTGAATAAAAGTGGACAATCAGAAAAAAAACTTTAATTTTGCTAAAATTTATAAGATGGAATTTGTTCAAGATAAGGAAGAAGTTTTTGATAACGTCGAGTTGTTTTTGGAAAGTCTAGAAGTTGGAACGGATGAAGAAAAAAAGAAATCGATCCAGTTAATCAAAAAATCGAAAACATTTTTGGTGATTGATGCGGACGAGGTGATGGTTTTTGCGCCAAGTACATTTATTGGCATTAAAGAAAATAACATTCAGCAGTTTACAGGGAAGTTATTGGAGCACGAAACCAATCCCATTCTAACGAAATTGTTCGGTTCTACACCAAAAATTGATAAAACTTTGGACGAATTATTTTTAGATTTTTGCGACGAAATAGAAGTTAATCGCAATGATGTTGGGATTTCCCGAGACTATTGGATTATAAAAGATATGTAAAAAAAGAGCTTTTCATCTACAACTGAAAAGCTCTTTTCTCTTAAAAGGCTAAAGAATAACATTGATTTTTGCTTTGCTAATAGGTTTTATTCCAGCCAAAGCGCCATCAATTTCGCACTTCAACAAACCACTTCCTCCACCATAATGATGGATTTGCTTTATAGTAGGGAAATAAGTGCTTATCCATTCCTCCATTTTCTCTACCTCCGAAGCACCAATTCCACTACTGTATAATATTATTTGGACGTTGTTTGTTGATACGTATCCTTTCAATTCTTCTTGTGAGCAGGTACAAAATGCTTTCCAGTTTTCATTTTTGTTAATCACGCGTTCTAACGTGTCTACAATTTCTTTGTTTTTACCATAAACGGCGATTTGTACTTGCATATTAGATTAATTTTAAGGCAAAGTAACAACATAACGCATGGTCTAACATTGATTTACGATAAGAAATAAAAAGACATAAAAAAAAATCGTTCCAATTCGAAACGATTTCTATGTTTTATTGTTGATTTTCTAATTGTGCTAATCTTTCGGCAGCTAAATAAAATTCAGGATTCAACTGCAATGCTTTTTTGTATTCCTCTACAGCTTCGGCTTGTTTCTCAAATTTTTCTAGGATTGCGCCTTTGTTGTAGTATGATAAGAAATGATTTGGATTTAACTCGATTGATTGATTAAAATCGTTTAATGCATTTTCTAAATCATTCAATACAAAATAAGTATTTCCTCTGTTGTAATACGACAAGAAATGTGGTTTCATTTCAATTACTTTCGAATAATCTTCGATTGCTTTATCCAATTGTTGCAATTGATCGTAACAAAATGCACGATTGTGGTAACATGATTCGTAATCTGGATTAATTTCTAAAGCTTTATTGAAACATTCGATCGCCTCATCGTATTTGTTCAAATTCATCAATACATAACCTTTTTGATGATAAGCTACAAAACTTGCCGGATCAATCTCGATCACTTTATCAAAATTCTCAGCTGCTTTTGTTGGATTATATTGATTGAAATTTGCCATTCCTCTGTAGAAATAGAAGTTTGGATTTTTATCATCTAATTCAATTGCTTTATCAAAATCCTTGATTGCATCTGTATTTTGTTTCATATAATATTGGCTCAATCCACGACCGAAATATGAATTTGCCACTTCTATTTGACGCTTAATCGATAATGTAAAATAATCAATCGCTTTTCTATACTGACCTTTGCGGAGATATTGACTCCCATCTTCATAAAAACTCATAGTTCAATATTACAACAAACTCTTTAAATTTTAAATAAAAAATTTTAGAAAAGTTTATCTTTACGCAAAACAACACACATGAAAATAGAACATTTAGGGATTGCCGTAAAAGATTTGGGATTATCGAATGAATTGTTCGAAAAATTATTAGGAAAAGCACCGTACAAAGAAGAAGCAGTGGAGTCGGAAGGTGTGAGAACCTCTTTTTTTGAAGTAGGCGAATCGAAGATCGAATTGGTCGGTTCTGAAAAAAATGATAGTGCTATTGAAAAATATTTAGAAAAAAATCGCGAAGGAATTCACCATATTGCTTTTGGAGTAGATGATATCGAACTCGAAATAGAGCGTCTTAAAAATCAAGGGTTTACTTTTATTAACGAAACGCCAAAATTGGGAGCAGATAATAAACGTATTGTTTTTTTACACCCTAAAACAACAAATGGCGTATTGGTAGAGCTTTGCGAAGATGTAAAATAATTTTGAAGTTCAAAAAAATAGCTTTAATATTGCAAACGAATTAGGTGATAGCTTCCTTTTTATTGCTTAATTCTCTGGTCCTATAACTCAGTTGGTTAGAGTAGCTGACTCATAATCAGCAAGTCCTTGGTTCGAGCCCAAGTGGGACCACTTTATTGAAAATCAGACGTTTACAGTTGTGTAAGCGTCTTTTTTTTGACTTCATTTTAATCTATAAGTACAACATTTGTACAACAAATTATCTGATTCAAAGATAGTTATAATTTTCATTTGATTGCATTTTTAGTATATTTATAAAAATAATTCAAAACTAATCTAAAATGATCTTAGGAATAATTGATAAATATTTTACTGTAGCAGAAGATTTATATAGAATAAGAATATTGTCCAAAAATAATATTCAACGTTTCTTAATGTTGTTATATTTTCCTTTAATAATATCATCTTTAATACTTACTCAACCAAATCTTTCTCCATTAGTAATTTTAACTTTAGTAATATTCTCTTTTATTTTAATTATACCATCTATATATTATTTTACAT
>NZ_JAOCHX010000079.1:0-6172 GCF_029843245.1 Empedobacter sp. GD03739
ATCTGCAGGCAAAACTATTCTTGCTGAATCCAATTGTATTTTCCATTTTCTAGATAAATTACTCCACCTCCGCAACTTTCTTCTGCATGAATAAATATTCCATCATTTTTTAGTTTTATTTTATCTTCATCTTTTACTTCATCTTCTGTAATAATTTCTCCTTCATCGCTTACATTATTGTAATATATTTCGTTTTTTGGGGCAATTTCAAATATTCCTGCCCAATCAATTTCATCAAAGCCTTGGTTTAAAACATCTTTTCCTAAACCTAAATGATCTATCTTTTTTTTGTTTCCAAAAATTATTCTCAATCCACTTTTTCCATTTTTAGTATTTCTTACAATTTGAATTATTTCATCAAGATTGTCACCATCCAAATCACATTTAATAGTATTTACTTTATGTTCTTTTGAAATTTGAATTGTATCTGTTTTATTTAGATTTTGATTAATTTTAGTTGAGTCAATTTTAGTGGAAGTAATTTTATTACTTTTTTCGAGAATATTATTTTTTTTCTTCTCCTTACAACTAAAAAATGATATTAAAATAAATATAAAAAATAGGTTTCTGTTTTGTGGCATGGCTGTCAAATTTGCTTGCCGATAACGGGAAACGGCTTTGCGAAGGAGCGGAAAAGGAAGCACAAAAGTTCAGTTTAGCACTACCGTAGCATAAGCCATTTTCTATTTGCTAAATTACAAAAAAGGAAATAAAAATGGCTTATGCGGTGAAAGAATTACTACCGTTGAATTTTGCACTTAACCCGCTCTTTTGCAAAACCGATGTTATACGACCGCCCCTTTTTCATTATGTTTGTCGTTTTGCATTGGATTGGTAGTTCTTTTACATTTTTTGTTTGGCTTTGTGCGGTTGGGAAAATGTAAATGTGCTACCAAAAGCGTTGGCTACATTTGTGATATAATATTATTCCATTCTTTTTTGTGTTCAAATTTCAATGCAGTATCTGTCTCAATTAAATTCACGTAGTTTTCAATGAACTCGGACGTGTCAGAAAGTAAACGCAGATAATATTTCAAAGAATTTGTCAAACCATTTGCAATAACGTGACAACCGTGAATGTTCTTTATACGTTCAATTTCTTTGTTTATTTCTTCTACTTGTGAAGCGTCAATATTTGCTGTTGAAAGTAAGTAATAACGGTTTACTTGCGTTGTCTTGAATTTCTCAAAAGCATCTTTTACAAGTTGTGCGGTTATAGCAATTCCGTGTTTGACTTCAACGGCTTCAAATGCCCGTTCTTTCTCATCAACAATGTCAATATCTCCAATTCTTCCGCTTCGAGTGTCTGCTGATGTATGGCTTTCCATTGGTAGCAATACTTTTCCATCAAATCTTTTGGTTTCGTTTACCAAACATTGATAAGCTGCGTATAAAGCCAAAACGGGCAACCTTGATGCTCCTTCTGCCGAATACTTTGTATCAAAATGTTTTGAAAGTAAATTGATGATTGTTGCAATTGGTAAATTTAATGGTTTAGCTAAATCAATATGTTGTGCATTACGTTGAATGATTAATCCTTGAAATAGGAAACTCAAAACTTTGTCAATATCTTTTCCTTTTTGAATAAAATCAATGGTTTCCAAAAATGCAGTTTTCAAAGAATCTGGTCTAATAGCTCCTGAATAATTAAAATCGTAAGGAACTTTTTGTTCTAAAGAGCGAGTTAGCCAACCGCTTTCAGCCATTGCTGGAAATTTTACACTTTTTAAAAATGGTGTGATGTATTTTGAATCAAAAGTTCTCCCAGAATAGCCATTTGAAATACTTGTTTGGTGATTTCTTATATCCTGTTCAGGATTAAGAATTTTGTAAACAGCACTTGTCAAAATAACAGTAATAACACCTTTCGCAGATTCAGACCTGCTTAATATTTCTCCTAAATGACCGGAAATGCTTGTGTCTAAATCAGACTTTATTATATCATCAGAACCAACTATCTGCATTGATTCATTGTAAACCTTTTCTAAAAATTCAGTTGGCTCCATTTATTTCGTTTCTATTAAAAGTTGAGTTTTAATCTGTTCTGCAACAGCTTTAATCATAGGAATTGCAACTGAATTTCCAATCTGTTTATAAAGTTCTGCTTTATTAGATAACAATTTGAATTTATCAGGAAATCCCATAATTCTATAACACTCTTGTATAGTTAATTTTCTTACTTTTCCTTCGTGCCAAATCCAAAATCTTCCAGACGATTCTTGTGATGGTAATGCAGGATGAACCCCCTCCGTTGAATAAATTCTATTGGGTTGTTTATGTACTCTTGATAAATGTTCAGTTCCTTCTCTAACTCCTGCTTTTCGGATAGTCTTATTTCTATATCCTGCAAAAATCAATCCCGAATCTTGTACTTTTTGCTCTTCCAGAATGGTATAAGGTTCTTCCAAATATTCAAAATCGTTTTCCTCGTCCAAGAAATTTTTTAAAGAAGGTTTCTCCTTTTTCTTGATTTTCGAGAAATCAAATTTTGTTTTTTTGTGTCCAATAATAATTATTCTTTCACGGTTTTGTGGTACACCAAAATCAGAAGCGTTAAGAACTTTTTTTGAAACTACATATCCCATTTCTTCTAAATGTTGGATAATGGTTGCTAAAGTTCTTTTCTTGTCGTGATAAACCAAATGCTTTACATTTTCAAGAAAAATGACTTTTGGTTGATGCTTTTGAATGATTTCAAAAACGTGGTAAATCAATGTTCCTCTTGTATCTTCAAAACCTTTCATTTTCCCCGAAATACTAAATGGCTGACAAGGAAAACCAGCACAAAGAATGTCGTGTTTCGGAACGATGTTTGTGTTGAGTTTCGTTATGTCACCAAATGGAACTTCTCCAAAATTCAATTCATATGCTCTTTGAGCGTGGTAATTAAATTCTGATGAAAACACGCAATTTCCACCAAGTTCTTGTAAAGGAATACGAAAACCTCCAATTCCTGCGAATAAGTCTATAAATGTAAAGTCAGGATTTTTAGGTGCTGGAAAGGGAATGTCCCATTTTATAGGAAGCATTGCTTGTAATTCGGCAGGTTCTGCAACAATATTTAGTTCTTCATTTATTTCATAGAAATACTCTTTAGCTCTTTTCTCATACGATTTAGATACACCATTTTTATGATTGTGTAGATAATGTGTGAAATATGCTAAATCTTCTGCGTTGCCGTTTAAGGTTTCAACTTTTAGTTTTTCCCTAAGTTTTGAATATTTAATCATAGCTAAAAGTTTATTTTTCCTTGTTGTTGGTTTTTAATTCTCATATACTTTGCCTTCTCTTCCGCAGCCAACAACAGTTGTTTAGGTTCTTCTTGTGGATAAATAATTTCGGCAATTTTTTCACTAAAATATTCGTGTTCCAAATGTTTTAGGTCAAGATTAAAAGTAGCTGAAAGTTTCGGCAGTATTTCAACCGGAATACTCCGCTTGCCATTTTCTATTTTGGAAAGTGTTGATTGGTCAATATCTAATGCAGCGGCAAGTTTAGTTAAGGTCAAGCCATTGTCGCACCTTAGTTTGTTTATATATTCTCCAAATGTTTCTTTCATGGTCTTGATTTTTTTATCTTGACAATTTTGGCAAATTTAGTAAATGGTATTGACTTTAGCAATATTTGAGCGAAGGGAAATTCAAGCTCTTTTGGTTTTTGAGCGTTGGATTTGTGCTGTTGGAAAACCAAATGTGCTTGAATGTGCGGTGGCGTTCAGGGGTGTCGTATAACATTGTTTTTTCACGAAACTGATCTAGCTTTTGTTTCGTAAAAAATCACCTATATCTGCATTTCGTAAAATTAGAAGCAAATATAATTATTTTTTTGTAAATTAGACACTTACTAAAATAATATTCATGTATCACGAAGTAATTTGATGTAAAATGTAATAATGAATGTATGGATAGCGAAACGATTCTAAAAACGTTGCAAAATCGATTAAAATTACAACGATATGCAAACAATACCATAAAATCGTATTGTGGTTACACCCAAGTTTTCTTAGAACAGATGGAAAAATACAATAGATTAGATGAAATTCCTATTTCAGAAATCGAATTGTTTATCAATACAAAAGTAATTCAAGAAAATATCAGTGTTTCCTATCAACGTTCTTTGGTTGGAGCAATTAAAAAAGTATTTGAATTAGTTGAAAATCAGAAAATTGAATTAAATTATCTTTATCCGAAACGAAAAGTTAATAAATTACCAACTTTCTTTTCTCAAGAAGAAGTACGAAATTTATTAAATGCAACAGAAAATTTAAAACATAAAGCTATTCTTACCATAATCTATAGCTGTGGATTGCGACTAAGCGAATTGATAAATTTAAAAATTGCAGATATAAAATCAGAAAGTAATTTACTTCTTATTCGTCAAAGTAAAGGTAACAAAGATCGTATAGTTGCTTTGCCAGATAAACTTTTGCTATTATTGAGAGAATACTATAAGGTTTATCAACCTAAAGACTTTTTGTTTGAAGGCGCAAAAGGCGATCAATACAGCGAAAGAAGTGTCCAATTAATTTTAAAAAACGCCATGAGTAAAGCTGGTGTTTTATCAAAAGGCAGCGTACATACATTAAGACATTCCTATGCTACTCATCTTATAAAAAGTGGAATTGATGTTCGTGTAGTTCAAGAATTATTAGGTCATAACGACATTAGAACTACCATGATTTATACGCACATTACAGATATTGATAAAAAATCTACACCAAGTCCTTTAGATTTTTTGTGATAATTTGTAAAATCTAACATATTATTTTATCTCAACAACCTTCACCACTTCACTTTTCAATACTTTAGTGCCTGCCTCATTATAAGTCTGTTCTACCGTAACTTTAATTCTGTCGTATTGTGGAATTGGAAAGTTTAATAACTCACCAATATTTTTGTACCCGAATGCTTTTGCTAAAAGAGTGATGTGACGGGTGCTATATTTATGTTTTTCACGATAATTTTCAACATTACCAATAAAACTTTTCGCTAAACCCATTTTAAGACTAAGGATTTCTTGTGAAAACTTTTCCTTTATTCTTAGTTTCTTAATATGTTGGATTAACTCAAAATCAAATTGAGTAGTTTCAAATTCAAAATATTTTATCATTTTATTAAAATATTTTACACCAATATATTGGTGTGTTAAAAAATATTGTTATATTTGTATTAGCGATTTGATAATTAGACTTTTGATAGTCATAATTAAACGATGTGACTCGATTCCAAAACGACCAATTTTCCATCGAGAACACCGTGAAATTGCTCCATGTCTCAAAAGTTTTGTACTTTCGTATATGGCATGTGAGCGGTTCTCACGTTAGCTTTAGGTGGAAACTTTATTATCCTCGGATTTTAAAGACGGGTTTGGTCGCCCATGGATCTAAGGTGTGAGACTGCTCCTTGCTTTTTTTGCAAGTATATCTTCATACACGAGAAACATCGTTCCATAAAACCCAACACAAAATGAGAACGAAACAATTTCCATTCATCCGTAAAAAACCACCAGACAAAGTCTGTTCGTTTTTTCCATTCTTTTAAAGAACAATTCTCCGTTTTATAACATTTAACGGAACGTAAAGAAAAGGTTCCCCTTTCTTTACTCGCTCTCTATCTGAGCCTCGGTAATGAGACTTTGACAGTTAGGTTATACTCTTTTTTTCGCAAATTAAAAGTAAACCCTTTCATATCATTTTCCAAATTTATTGGGGCTACTACCTGATTTAAGTTGTAAGTAATGAGTTATAAGTAATGAGTTAAATGTATGATGTACAGATTAGATGTTAGATATGAGAATTGAGATTTTAGAGTTGTACTATGTAAAAAGTAGAATGTATGATGTATTTGAAAAAGGATTAAAAAAATGTCATATGATTTGGAGGCGAGTGTCAAAAAGTTGAAGAAAATGGTTAAAATGTTTTACTATTTGCGTAGCAAATGATTTAAAACATTCAATGGCTGAAACTTATTTTGACCGTCGAAAATCAAAGACAAGAGTTTTTTGATTACTTATTTGCTCTCTTCCCCGAAGAGCATATGAATACCTATAATTAAAATAGATATGCTATGAATAAAAAAGTGATAGAAAGTATTTTACATTCGTTTTTTCCTTGATGAAAAAACGAACAAAAAAAATCAAGACCGCGATTTTCGACGTTCAATTACCATTTCAT
>NZ_JAOCHX010000008.1:0-75841 GCF_029843245.1 Empedobacter sp. GD03739
TTAAACTATTTTTTTTTAATCTCATTTTTATTTTATTACTTTATTTCTCAAAGTGATTTCAATAAATAGTTAGTTATGAATACAAAAATGCACCTTAAACAATCTTTAATTTTTGGAATAATTGGTCTAATAATAACAATTCCACTAATTGCTATGCAATTTACAAATGAAGTCAACTGGAGTTTATTTGATTTTATTATTGCATTTATTTTACTTTCGGTTATTGGATTAACGATAAACTACATTCTACAACTGACTAACCGTTTACAAAATAAAATCTTTTTCTGCATAATGGTTTTACTCATTGGTTTATTAATATGGACTGAATTAGCTGTCGGAGTTTTCGGTAGTCCAATAGCAGGAAATTAGAATGATTTTTTTATTGAATACTTTTCCATTTATGTCAACCTAAAAAAGATCTGAAATACGTCTAAATTTTAAAATAGAATACTAAAAAGAATTTTATTGAAAATTGTCATAACTTTAATTCACAAAAACAGTTAATTATGAAAAGAAGTGAACACATTGTCGTTTTATCAAAGGATCATCATTTTGGATTGCTTTGTAGTTGGAAAATTGAACAAGGTTTCTTTAAAAATATTGCATTAGAACGAATTGCATCTTATGTTGAATATTTTTGGAACAATCATCTTTCTGAGCACTTTAAACATGAAGAAACGATTATTTTTCCCTATTCAAACGAAACATACAACCAACAAATTAAAACCGAACATCAAGAATTAAAGGTTTTAGCACAAAAGATTGCTCAACATCCAGAGAAATCAATAGTAGAAAAATTTGCTCATTTATTAAAAAATCATATTCGATTCGAGGAACGTGAATGGTTTCCTTACTTACAAGAAAATCTTGATGAAAGTGATTTGAAACAAATAGGTAAAAGATTAGAAAACTCGCACACAAAACCATTTGATAATTTTGAAGACGAATTTTGGAAATAATTAGAATTAATAAAACACCTTTTACTCTTTTATTGAAGAAATGATGTATATTTGTAGTGTAAAAGAATTGTAAATGTTATCAAAAACTTGTGAATACGCCGTTAGAGCAGTAATTTATATCGCACAGCAAACCAAAGACGGAAATCGAGTTGGAATAAAAGATGTAGCGAAAGGAATTGATTCTCCTGAATATTTTATTGCAAAAATTTTGCAAGAAATGGTTCGAAAAAATCTTTTACAGTCTACAAAAGGACCAAATGGTGGTTTTCATCTCGATGAAAAATATATGAAAAATTCGTTGGCTGTAATTGTTAGACATTTTGATGGAGATAAAATTTTTAGTGGTTGTGCACTTGGACTAAAACGATGTTCAGAAAAAAATCCTTGTCCTTTGCATCAGCAATTCAAAGAAATACGAAATACTTTAAAGCATTTATTAGAAACAACTACTATCAACCAATTGGTTGAGAAATTAGATTCGCAAGAAGTATTTCTAAAATTAAATTTAGAATAAAATTTACCTTAATAAAAGATAAAAAAGTCTTTTTTATTTCAATTGAAAATAAAAAACTTACTCAAATGAAAAATGATACAATTGATAAAATGTCTGGACATTGGCTCCTTGCTAAAATAGGAAAAAAAGTACTAAGACCTGGAGGAAAAAAGTTGACAAATGAAATGGTTGAATTGTTAGATATCAATACAAATGATGCGATTGTAGAATTTGCTCCTGGGCTTGGTTATACCACTTCTATTGTACTTGACAAACAGCCAACATCATACATTGGAATTGATTTAGACGAAAAAATTATCGAGAATTTAAATCAAAAATTTGATAATCAAAAAGCTGTTTTTCAATTAGGAAATGCTGCTGACACAAGACTTGATGACTGTTCTCAAACTAAAATTTTTGGAGAAGCTATGCTAACGATGCATGCCAATCATCGTAAAAGTGAAATCATAAAAGAAGCTCATCGTGTTCTAAAAAAAGATGGATACTATGCAATTCATGAATTAGCATTAAAACCGAATAATATTTCAGATGAAATCAAAAAGAACATTCAAAAAGAGCTTGCAATTACGATGAATGTTAATGCAAGACCATTAACAGTTGAAGAATGGAAAATTCTTGTAAAAGAAGAAGGTTTCGAAATTATTGAAATTAAAACAGCTGAAATGCGCCTGCTTGAACCTTCAAGATTAATTGATGATGAAGGATTTTCAGGGTTTTTAACTATCATAAAAAATATTGCAACTCAAACAGAAGTGAGAGAAAGAGTAATAAAAATGAAGAAAGTTTTCAAAAAATACGAAGAACATTTGTGTGCTTTTGTCATGATTGCAAAGAAAAAATAATAATGCTAAAAGGCTCAAAAAAAATTTAAATTAATAAAGGATATAAAAGTATTTTATTATGAACACTAGAACAGACTTAATAGGAGAAATGGTTGCAGAAGATTTTAGAACTGCTGCAGTTTTCAAAAAATATGGAATTGATTTTTGTTGCCGTGGAGGAAGAACAATCGAAGATGCGTGTAAAGACAAAACTGTCGATGCCGAAACGATTTACAACGAATTAGAAAATATTCCAAATCAATCGAATAATAACATCGATTTCAAATCTTGGCCATTGGATTTATTGGTAGAATATGTGGAAAAAACTCACCATGCTTATGTGGAAGAAAAAACTCCAATTCTATTAGCATTCTTAGACAAATTATGCAAAGTTCATGGTGAAAGACATCCAGTACTTTATGAAATAAACGCTTTATTTAATCAAACAGCTCAAGATTTGAGTGCTCATTTAAAAAAAGAAGAATTAATTCTTTTTCCATTTATCAAAAAAATGACTCATGCAAAGAAAAGAGGAATAGAATTAGAAGTTCCTCATTTTGGTACAGTTGAAAATCCAGTTCACATGATGGAACATGAACATACCGCAGAAGGTGATCGTTTTGCAAGGATTGCAGAACTTACCAATCATTACACTCCACCAGCAGATGCGTGTAACACTTATCGCGTGACCTATGCAATGTTAGAAGAATTCGAGAATGATTTGCATACTCATATTCACATCGAAAACAACATTCTATTTCCAAAATCTATTCAATTAGAAAAAGAACTTAATTAATCTCAATCAAATCCCAATAAAATTTTATTGGGATTTTCTTTCTTCATTATTTTAAGAATTATTTCACATTTAGGCATGTAACTTTTCAAACAGTCCTGCGTCTTATTTGTAAATAACCCTATAATATGAAAAAATACTTTCTTCCAATTATTTGTGTTGCAGCAATTCAGATCTATGCACAACAAGAAGTAAAAGGAATTATACAATATACCAATCAAACGCCTGTTGCTTTAGCAGATGTTGTGATTTTGCAAGGAGATAAAATTGTAGATGAAATCTCTACAGACGAAAATGGATATTTCTCAGTCGTTTTGGAAGAAGGTTCATATACGTTCAAGATAGAAGAAGCGGGTGTTACACTACATTCAGTTACGCTACAAGTTACAAAAAATGCTGATTTAGGTGTTATTTTAGTTCCAAAAACTGAAAATGTAACCTTAACGGAAGCCGTTGTAACAGGACAAAAAAAATTGGTTGAAAAGAAAGTAGATCGCTTAATTTTCAATGTCGATCAAGCAGAAGGTGCAAAAGGTGGAAATGCCTTAGATGCCTTGAAGCTTGCTCCTCGTATTAAGGTGGAAGAAGCGACTGATGTAATTTCGATTATTGGAAAAGGTTCGGTAAGTGTCATGATTAATGACCGATTAATGCAAATGAGCAGTGAACAATTGTCAAATTATCTAAAAACCATTCGAACAGAAGATATTGAAAAAATTGAAGTCATTACAAATCCTCCAGCCAAATACGATGCGACAGGAAACAGTGGAATCATCAATATTGTATTGAAAAATGCAAAACAAGAAAGTTTGAATGGTTCTATTTCGACTTCATACAACCAGCAAAAATACGGTGGATTCAATTTGAACGGGAATATCAATTACCGCAAAGGAAAATGGACATTAACCTCTAATATTTATAGTGGTAAAGGAAATTGGTATGTTAAAAGTAAAAACACAACTTTATATCCAGATCAAAAATGGACTTCGGACGGAATTAATAAAAATGAGAACAATTATTATGGTGGTCGAATTGGTATTGATTATCAAATCAATGACAACTTAATTACAGGTTTCAATTTAGATATTTCAGATGGTAAAGGAGAAAGTAAAGGAAATTCAGTCATTGATATTTTCGATTTAGTGAACAACAAAACAAATCGTTATATGACGACGAATTGGGATGGTGGAAAATGGAATTGGAATTATTTGGGATTAAATTACCATATCATCAAAAAATTCAAAACGGAAGGTAAAAAGTTAACATTCGATTTTGACTATTCGAATAACGGAAACGATAGCAATAACAAAAATATCAGTAACGAATTTGATCCTAATTGGGCAGAAATTCCAGGTAAATACGAAAATAATTACAGCTTAAATGACGGCTCTTCAAACCGATTCAATGCAAGTATCGATATGGAGCATCCTGTTAATTCGTGGAAAATGAATTATGGAACGCGTTTACGTTGGGCAACAGATGAAGCGGAAAATCAACGATTTTTAAAACTTAATCCGAATGATAATTTCCATGAAGATACCGATTTTGCAAGCAAATACAATTACAAAGAGAATGTCTACGCATTGTATTATTCGGTAGAAAAACAATTGAGTGAAAAGCTGACAGGAAAAGTTGGGTTACGCTATGAGCATGCACAAGTGAAAAGCATTATGGAAGATCCGAAAAATAATTACGAAAAAACTTATGACGGCTTATATCCTACCGCTTATTTGATGTATCAATCATCGGAAAATCATTCGTTTACATTAAACTATAGTCGTCGTGTAGATCGTCCATTTATTTGGTATTTAAATCCAAGAAGAACGAAACAAAATGAGTATAATTATTCAGAAGGAAATCCAAATTTGACGCCTTCTAATTCGAATAATTTCGAGTTAGAGCATGCGTATAAAGATTTATTGGTAACAAGTTTGTATTACCGCAATGCGAATGATCTTTTTGAACAAGTAAGCATCATGGATCCTGATACCAAGATTACACTTTCTAAGCCTTATAATATTGGAAAAACATATAGTATTGGTTTAAGTGAAAACATCAACGTAAAACCTTATAAATGGTGGAAAGTAAATGCTTCGGCAGATGTTTTCTATCGTAAAACAACCAGTAAAATTCCTGAAATGAATTATACATTAGACGGAATGAATGGGGAATTTAGAATTACAAATAATTTAGATTTAAATAAAAAGAAAACACTTTTTGCTAATTACACTTATTCATATTATACAAAAAGTACAGATGGATTAGACAAATTTGGAGATTTTATGCGTCATAACATTGGTATGAGAGCAATGGTATTTAAAAAGAAATTACAACTTTCGGCAAATATCTCTAACCTTTTCGAAAATAAAAATGGAACTTACACAAGTACGTCTAACAACGTAACAAATATGGGAGTTAATCAAGCTTTCAGAATGTATCGTATTGGAATTAGTTACAATTTCGGAAAACAATTTAATATAGAACGCTCAAAATCTAACCAAGAACAAAGCGGCGGAGGCGGTGGAGGAAATGGTTAAAATTTATTCCTGAATGAATAGAACCTGAACAAATCTGTTCAGGTTTTATTTTTTTATAATGATTATTGATCCAATTCTATCAATAGTTTTTTTAATTTGGATATACTTGTAATATATCTTGATATAAAGATATATTTAAAACCAATAAGAAAATTATTCAAACAGAAAATATACCAATTGCAAATGGACACTACTCACAATGTATAGAATAATGGAATTCTATTTCTGGTCAATTACCAATAGATTGCGAAACCAAAAAAATTCTGTTAACAATTTTAGAGCAAACTAACTTAGTTTTTAAAAATATCGAAACGATATTACATGAAGCTAATAGCGATAAAAACCATGTATTTCTGGTGGAAATGTCAATTTAAACACTTTACCTTTTTAGAAATTGTTGTATAAATAATAAACCCCTAAAACATAAATTTCAGGGGTTTTGTATTGCAATAATATTCTGTTAAATCGAATAATTACGATGTCCAAAGATCGAACTCCCAATGCGAACCATTGTACTGCCTTCTTCTATCGCGATTTGATAATCTCCTGACATTCCCATTGATAAAATAGAAATGTTTTGATAAATAGATTTCAATGAATCAAAGTTAGATTTTAAAGAACGGAATTCTTCATGAATCTGACTTTCATCTTCCGTAAACGTTGCCATTCCCATCAATCCAACTACGCGAACATTTGGTAAATGCTGAATTTCTTCTTGCATTATCTGTTGAATTTCTTCTTCATCCAAGCCAAATTTTGTTTCTTCATCTGCTATAAATTGTTGCAACAACACATCAATTACGCGATTATTTTTTTCGGCTTGTTTGTGAATTTCTTTCAACAATTTTAAACTATCAACACCATGTATCAAATGCACAAAAGGCGCCATATACTTCACTTTGTTGGTTTGCACATGACCAATCATATGCCAACGTATATCCTTTGGAAGAACTTCGTATTTATCGCACATTTCTTGAATCTTGTTTTCACCAAAATCTCGCATTCCAGCCGCATAAGCTTCTTGCAAATCCTCCACAGGTTTTGTCTTAGAAACCGCTACCAATATCACATGAGCAGGAATTGTAGCTTCGATTGTTTTTAAATTTTCTTGAATACTCATTTTTTATTCTTTCAAATCAAATACAGCAAAACCGCTTAATGGTTTTGGTTCGATATATGTACTTTTTGGTGGCATTTTAAGCCCTAAATCCGCAATCAATTGCAAATCCTTCACATCCACTGGATAAAAAGCAAAAGCTGCAATATAATCGTGATGATCAACTTTATTTTTAAGCGCTTCTACTCCTTCTCTATTGCGCGTACCACATTCGTAATGAATGCGTTTATCCTTTTTAGAATCTTGAATATTTAGAATTGGTTTCATCACATTTTCTTCGAAAATATAAGTATCCAATTCGCTTAAACCTTCTGTCATTAATACATTATTTTTGACATATAAACTATAATATTGACCATCTAAATACATCACAATATGATGTTTTTTGGTTGGCACAACTAATTCATCACCTTTCGGAATAATTTCAAAATCAGCTTCTAAAGCAGTTAAAAACACTTCTGGAGTTAAGCCGTTTAAATCTTTAATTAATCGATTATAATCATTGATAATCAAATCTTCATTCGAAACTAAAAGTGCTAACGTATAATTAAACGCTTCATCACCATAGACTTCATCTTTCGAATTTTCAATCGCAAATTTTGTGTATCGCTCCGAACTTTCCATACGATGATGTCCATCTGCAATATACAATTCGTCTAATTTTTCGATTGAATCTTTTAATTGTTTTAAATTTAAACGATTATCAACTCTCCACAACAAATGTTGCGTTCCGTTTTCTTCTTCTATTTTCAGAATCGGCTTGCGTTTCATTTCCGTATCAATCAACAAATCTACACGTTGAGCAGGTTTATAGGTCAACAAAACAGGTTCCGCATGGAAATGAGATTCTTTCAAATAATCAGCAAATAATTCCACACGACGCTCCAAAGTTTCTTCGTGCTTTTTTATTTTATTTTGACGATAATCATCAATATTCACCAAGCCTAAAAGTCCTTTTGTTTCGCGTCCATCAGGCTGTATGACTTGATAAATATAAAAAGACGACTTGTCTTGCGTTAATATTTTTTTCGAAATAAAATCCTCAAAATTCTCACGAACTTTTCTGAATTTCTCTTTCGGATCTTGAATCGTTTCGTCCCAAGTTGGCAAAATAATATGCAAAAAAGAGTTTTCTCTGTTATTGATATAATAATCCAATTCTTCTTTCGAATATTGATTAACGGCAAGCGTCACAAATTCTTGAGAAGTTTCTTCTGTAGGTCGAATTCCTTTGAATGGTTTAAATTGAGGCATTTTGAATAGTTTTAGATAGAATGAAACTCAAAATTATTTTCCGTAAATCTCAACGATTTGCGAAGCTAATTCAGTTCCAATTCTGTCCTGCGCTTCATTCGTAGAACCTGCAATATGAGGAGATAATGACAAAGATTCGTTCATCAACAAGCCCATTTCTGGTGTTGGCTCATTCTCAAAAACATCTAAGGCTGCTCCAGCAACTTTTCCGTCTTCAATTGCATCAACCAAAGCACGCTCGTCAACTACTCCACCACGAGCCGTATTAATTACAATCACGCCATCTTTCATTTTTGCAAATTCTTTTTCACCCAAAATATATCCATCTTGTGCTGGAACATGCAGCGAAATGAAATCTGCTTTTGTAATGACTTCATCAAAATCAACAGAAGTGATGGTAAACGTTAATTTTTGACCATCAAAAAATTCTAATTCAATGTCACGTGTTGCTGGGAATTTATCATACACTAAAATATTCATTCCTAAACCAATCGCTTCACGAATCACTTCTACACCGATACGGCCAAAACCGATTACACCCATTGTTTTTCCTCTCAATTCGATTGCTTTTGCGTAAGCTTTTTTCAATCCATTGAAGTTAGAATCTCCTTCTAAAGGCATATTACGATTGGCTTGGTGTAAATTACGAACGATAGAAAACAAATGCGCAATTACAAATTCTGCTACAGATTGAGAAGAAGATGCTGGCGTATTAATCACCTGAATTCCTTTTTCGCGTGCATAAGCAACATCGATATTGTCCATACCAACTCCTCCACGACCGATAATTTTAAGATTTGTCGCATCAATCAAAGGTTGACGAACTTTAGTCGCAGAACGCACTAAAAGTACTTCAACTCCATTTTCGTTGATATAATTTTCTAATTGTTCTTGTGCTACGTGAGCAGTTATTACTTCGAAACCTTTTGCTTCTAAAGCTTCTATTCCTGCCTTAGAAATTCCATCGTTTGCTAATATTTTCATGTTATTATTATAGAATTAAGATGTGAGATTTTAGATGTTAGATAATATATTTCTCAATACTAATATCTAGCATCTAATGTCTGCTGATTAACCAAATTTTTGTTCAAATTGTTTCATTACTTCTACCAAAACTTGAACAGATTCTAATGGTAAAGCATTGTACATAGACGCACGGTATCCACCAACATCACGGTGACCAGCCAAAGAAACAACTCCAGCTTCTTTTAACATTGCATCAAAATCAGCTTTGAAATCTTCGTTATTTAAGACAAAAGTGGCATTCATTTGAGAACGATCTTCTGTTGCAGCAGTTCCTGTAAATAATCCGTTACGATCAATTTCAGCATACATTGCATCTGCTTTTGCAGTATTAATTTTTGCAATCGCTTCTACTCCACCTTGCTCTTTTAACCATTGTAAATTTAACATGACACCGTAAATTGCAATTACTGGCCACGTATTAAACGATGATTCTTTTTTGATATGTGTTTCGTAGTTTAAATAATCGGGAATATTACGTCCCGTTTTACCTAATAAATCTTTTTGAACGATTGCAACAGCAGAACCTGCAGGTCCCATATTTTTTTGGGCTCCAGCATAGATTACACCAAATTTAGAAACATCAATTGTGCGAGATAAAATATCCGAAGACATATCACAAACTATTGGAACTGGAGAATTTGGAAACTCTTTCATTTGTGTTCCAAAAATGGTATTATTTGATGTGCAGTGGAAATAATCAACATCTGAAGGAACAGTATATCCTTTTGGAATATAACTATAATTTTGATCTTTTGAAGAAGCAATAACTTCGATTTCTCCGAAACGCTTCGCTTCTTTGATAGCATTTTCTGCCCATTTTCCTGTTTGTGTATAAGCTGCTTTTCCGCCTTCTTTCAATAAATTGTAAGCTACAGTAGGAAATTGCAATGAAGCTCCACCTTGCATAAAAACTACGTCATGTGTTTCTGGAACATTCATCAATTCTTTTACCAACGCTCTTGCTGTATCAATTACTTCTACCGCATCTTTGCGACGGTGAGAAATTTCTAAGATTGATGTTCCTGAATTGTTGAAATCTAAACAAGCTTGAGCCATTTTGTCGAAAACAACTTGTGGTAAAATGCATGGTCCTGCACTAAAATTGTGAATTTTCATAATTAAAATTGTTGTGTGTTTGTGTGTCTAATTTGTAAACAAATATAGTAAATCAAATATGGAAAAAAGTGAATAATTACTTTACTTTTGAACAGAATACAAACAAAAAACCCTAAACTAATTCAGTTTAGGGTTTTTCTATTATTTGATTGAATATTTATTTTAGTATTGAACAAAATCAACATTCAATTCTTCTGCTTTGCGTTTGTAATATCCGTCAGCTAATTTATCTTTAATCTCAGCAAATGAGTTTAACGTATATTCGATGTGTTCGTCTTCGTGAGCAGCAGTTGGAATAATACGGAAAATAATCATTCCTTTTGGAATAACTGGATAAACTACTACAGAAACGAAAATACCATATTCTTCGCGCATTTCTTTTGCCAATACAGTCGCTTCGATAGGAGAACCATTCAATACGATTGGCGTAACACATGTGTTAGAACCTCCAATATCAAACCCTCTTTCTTGTAAACCTTTCTGAATTTTTTCTACATTGTGCCATAACTTGTCTTTAAGCTCAGGTTGAGAACGTAATAATTCAAGACGTTTTAAACCTCCGATTACCATTGGCATTGTCAATGATTTTGCAAAGATTTGAGAACGTAAGTTATATTTTAAAATACGGATAATATCTTTATTTCCAGCGATAAAAGCTCCAAAACCAGCCATAGATTTTGCGAAAGTAGAGAAATAGATATCAATTGCATCTTGACAACCTTGCTCTTCTCCAGCTCCAGCTCCAGTTTTACCTAAAGTACCAAAACCATGTGCATCATCAACTAATAAACGGAATTTGTATTCGTCTTTGTAAGCAGCAATTTCTTTTAAAATACCTTGCTTACCTGTCATTCCGAAAACACCTTCTGTAATCACTAAAATTCCTCCTCCTTGTTTGTCGGCTAATTTACGTGCACGAATAATTGTTTTTTCGAAACTTTCGATGTTATTGTGTTGATAAATAAAACGTTTACCAAAGTGTAAACGAACACCATCCACGATACAAGCATGACATTCAGCATCATAAACGATTACATCATTTTTAGACACTAAAGCATCAATTGTAGATACCATTCCTTGGTATCCAAAATTCATTAAATAAGCAGACTCTTTTTGAACAAAATCAGCCAATTCTTGCTCTAATTGTGCGTGAAAATCTGTTTGTCCAGACATTGCGCGAGCTCCCATTGGATAAGCCATACCATATTCAGCTGCCGCATCAGCATCAGCTTTACGAACTTCTGGATGGTTAGCTAAACCTAAATAGTTATTGATTGACCAAGTAATTACTTTTTTACCTTGGAATTCCATTACGGGTCCAATTTCTCCTTTTAACTGTGGAAAAACATAATAACCTTCACCATAATCAGCGAATTGACCTAATGGTCCAGGGTTCTGTTTTAAACGTTCAAAAATGTCCATTTTATTATAGTTTAATTTTTTATTAATTGAAAAAAAGTAGAAAGTGAACGAACACTACCTACTTTAAATATTTAATTTTTACAAATATACGTATTATTTAATTCTTTCGACTGTTGCTCGAGCTTCTAAACCATTGAGTCTGCTATTTGTAAAGCCTTGCTCTGCCATCCAATCATCACTAAAAACTTTTGTCATATAGCGCGAACCATGGTCTGGATACAAAATTACAACTAAAGAATTTTCGTCAAATTCTCCAGCTTCAGCCAATTGTTTATATGCTTGTGTTGCAGCACCAGAAGTATATCCTGCCATAATTCCTTCTTTCAAAGCAATTTCTCTTGTACGATAAGCAGCTTCTTCGTCTGTCACTTTGATAAAAGAATCAACCATTTCAAAATCTAAAGCTCCAGGAACTAAATTTTTTCCCATTCCTTCGATTCTGTAAGGATAGATATCATTCTGATCAATTTTTCCAGTTTCGTGATAACCTTTCAATATTGATCCATAAGCATCAACTCCGATGATTTTCACATCTGGGTTTTGCTCTTTTATATAACGTGCACTACCTGTCAAAGTTCCTCCTGTACCTGTACAACCGATTAGGTGAGTAATTTTACCCTCTGTTTGATTCCAGATTTCAGGACCTGTTGTTAAATAGTGAGCTTCTGTATTCCCTTGATTAAAATATTGATTAATATAAAGAGAATTTGGCGTTTCCGCAGCAATACGTTTTGCTACTTCGTAATATGATCTTGGATCATCAGCAGGTACATTCGCAGGGCACAAAAATACTTTTGCTCCCATCGCTTTCAAGAATGAAATCTTTTCTGCCTTTGTTTTATCCGATACCGCTAAGATACATTTGTACCCTTTTACGATAGCCACCATAGCTACAGCAAATCCAGTGTTACCTGAAGTTGTTTCTACAATCGTAGCACCAGGTTTTAATAGACCATTTTTTTCAGCCTCTTCTATAATATGTAAAGCTATTCTGTCTTTTGTTGAATGTCCAGGATTGTAACATTCTAACTTTGCATAAACTTCGCCTGGAATGTCTTGGTTAATTCTGTTTAACTGAACTAATGGAGTATCTCCAATTAACTCTAAAACGTTTTTATATTTACCAGTCATTTCACAAATATTCTTTTCTAACAAAAAGCAAAATTAAGGATTTTTTAATTAATTGTTAAAAGATTAACACGTAAAATTAATCATATTACAATTTTAAACTTAAATTCTTATGATTTACTCGTTATTAAATTAGTTATTATTTAAATTAAAAATATGTTCTAAAATTCTTTTATCAGCAAGTGTAAAAGCAATTTTTCTTCTTTCCATCATTTTTTCTGCAGCTTCACAAGCTTTATCAAAATTAAAAACAGGAGCGTCTGATTGTCCACCCCAACTATAATGTTTAATCATATTTGGTGGAAAACCTGATTGAAAAACGTTCGCACAAACTCCAACAACTGTACCAGTATTAAATTGTGTATTGATTGCAGATTTAGCATAATCGCCCATTATTAAACCACAAAATTGCAAACCTGTTTTTACAAATCTTTTTTGGTTATAACTCCATAACTTTACTTCTGCATAATTATTTTTCAAGTTTGAGTTATTTGTATCCGCGCCTAAATTGCACCATTCTCCAATTACAGAATTCCCTAAAAACCCATCATGTCCTTTATTTGAATATGCTATTAGGATTGAATTATTTAATTCACCACCAACTTTACAAAAAGGACCAATCGTACAACCAGCATATATTTTTGCACCCATATTTATTTTTGCATGCTCGCATAAAGCTAATCCGCCACGAATCATAGAACCTTCCATAATTTCGGCATCTTTTCCAATATAAATTGGACCTTCTGATGCATTCAAAATAGAAAATTCAACTTTCGCACCTTCTTCAATAAATATTTTTTCAGGAGCTAAAACTTGGTTGGTTGTAGATATTGATTGAGAAGTTCTTCCTTTTGTCACCAAATCAAAATCAAATTCAATTGCCTGGAAATTGTAAGTAAACAGATCCCAAGAATGTTGTAGATGAATTACTTCATCTTCAAATTGAATAATATCTGATGTGATTTTTGGAGTTTCTTCAGTTGATTTAACTGCTACAAGTTGATTGTCAAAAATTAGGGTTTGGTTTGGTTTTAAATTCTTTATCGCTTCAATTAATTTTTCATTCGGAAAAAAAGTTGGGTTGATAAATGTATTTTCTGTTTGAAGTTTAGCAGGAAATTTTTCTTGCAAATAAGGTTTCGTTTGATAAGAAACCTCTGTATTTAGTATTTTTTCCCAACGTTCTGCAAAACTCAATATCCCCATTCTTAGGGCAGCTACAGGTCTTGTAAATGTTAGGGGCAAAAAATCTTCCCATTCTTCGCCATCAAAAAGAACTATGTTCATTGATCTATGAATTTGTGCAAATTTAAAAATAATTATTTTATAAGTCGATAATATCAATATAGATTCTATCGACAGCCCTCCTAAAATAAATCATTCAAAATATTTGGTTGATGTAAAAAGGTCGTCGTAATTTTAGGCACATTTTAAAAACATTTTTCATTTTGAAATCAGCTCCGATTCATTTTGGTTCAATCGCATATATATTAGACGATTACCTTGCAAATAACACTTTTTCTTCTATCTTCTTTTTGGTAGATGAGAACACTCATGTGCATTGTTTACCGCTATTATTAGCCGATTTGGACAATATTTCTGCTTACGAAATCCTTGAAATTGACTCTGGAGAAGAAAATAAAAACATCGATACTGTAACCAATCTTTGGTTAGCATTAAGCGAATTGGGTGCAGATCGTCATTCATTAGTTATCAATGTTGGTGGTGGAGTTTTAACGGATATGGGAGGTTTTATGGCCTCTACTTTCAAGCGTGGAATCAAATTTATTAACATTCCAACTACCTTATTATCGCAAGTTGATGCTTCTGCTGGTGGAAAAAATGGAATTGATTTAGAAGGAATGAAAAACATGATCGGGACATTTACACAGCCAGAAATGGTGTTAGTTGATCCTAAATTTTTGTTGACATTAGAACAACGTCAAGTAAAATCTGGTTTGGCAGAAATGTTGAAACATGGTTTAATCAAAAATCGTGATCATTGGGATAATTTGGTGCAATTACCTTCGCACGATGCTGAAGCTTTAGCGCCTTTTATCATGGATTCTATTCATATCAAAGAAAATGTGGTTGACAATGATCCGTATGAAAAAGGTGAACGCAAAATTTTAAATTTTGGTCATACAATTGGTCATGCCATCGAAAGTGAATCCTTAGAAACTGATTTTCCGCTTTTACATGGAGAAGCAATTGTAATCGGAATGATTATTGAGACATTCCTTAGTTATGATCAAGAATTAATTTCTAAAGCTGATGTGGAAGAGGTTTGCGAAAGTTTTTCGTCAATGTATGCATTAAATACAATTGATATGAAAATTTTTCCGAACTTAATGGAATGGATGAAACACGACAAAAAAAATCAAAACAATTCAATCAACTTTAGTTTGATCAACAAGATTGGAAATTGTCGTTATGATGTAGTTTGTACTGAAGAAGAAATCAGACAAGCTTTTGAAAAATATAATCAATGGATTGCCTAAAAAAATATACTTCTTTTTTTGTTGTTGGATTAATAATGAGCCTTATGGCTGCTTGTACATCTCAACACAAGAAAGAAGATGCTAAAGTAGAACAACCTTCAAACACTGTTACGATGAACGAAAAACCTCAATTCAATATCAATAAGTCAAACGAAGAATGGAAAAAAGAACTTTCTTCTGAAGAATATTATGTTTTAAGAGAAGCTGGAACAGAACGTCCTTTTACAGGAAAATTCAACATGCATTTCGAAAACGGAATTTATACATGTAATGCGTGTGGAGAAGAATTGTTTTCTTCTTCTTCTAAGTTTGATGGACATTGTGGTTGGCCAAGTTTTGACAAAGAAATAAAAGAAGGTAAAATTGTAGAACGCGTAGACACTTCGCACGGAATGAAGAGAACAGAAATTCTTTGCGGAAATTGTGGAAGCCATTTAGGACACGTTTTTGATGACGGACCTACAGAAACTGGTTTACGTTATTGTGTGAATTCGCTTTCGTTAGATTTCAAACCTGTAAAATAAAATCAAAAAGCTGTTTCGACAGCTTTTTTTAATGCAAAAATACTTTATGAAAATACTTCGTATAATTATCGTTCTTATCTTATTGTTATTAATTTATAACGGTGTTTACAATTACAATTTAATGGTGAATATAAGAACTACCGATCGTCCAATTAACCCATTGCGTTATATCTTTTTCGGCTTTTATTTCTTATTAATTCTGTTGAATTTGATTGAATATATTCGTGGAAAATTTACATACGGATCATTCAAAAAAGTAATTTATTATTTGATTTTCGCTGGATATTTAGCATGTATTTTCATGTTCAAATACAACGATTATCACATTCCTGGCTTACCACTTTTAGGTTATTTCACATTGGTCGGAACTACCTTATTTATGTTGAATCAAATCATCAAAAACAAACCGCCTTACAAACGCGTAAAAAAATAATTATTCGAAATGAGTTTGGTTTCGGATAAAATTACGTTCAAACAAATTAATCAATTAGCTATTCCTGCGATTTTTTCGGGAATTGCCGAATCTCTTATTACCTTAACCGATATTGCGATGGTGGGTAATGTAAAAGAATATTCGGTTGAAGCACTTGCTGCGACTGGTTTAGTTGGTTCTTTTCTTTCAGGAATTATCTGGATTGTTGCCCAAACCAAAACCTCTATTTCGTCTTTGGTTTCGCAAAGTTTTGGAGCAAATAAATTGGAAAGTCTCAAAACTTTAGTTCCGCAAGCGTTGTATTTCAATCTATTTTTGAGTTTACTCATCTTTATACCAACGTATTTTTTTGCACAAAATCTATTCGAATTGTACAATGCAAAAGATTTGGTTCTTCAATTTTCAGTAGATTATTACAAAATCAGAGCATTTGGTTTTCCATTAACACTTATTTCGCTCACTCTTTTTGGAGCATTTAGAGGAATGCAAAACACCGTTTGGGCAATGAAATGTAGTTTAGCAGCTGCATTTGTTCATGTCTTTTTAGACTATATTCTAATCTTTGGAGTAAATGGGATAATTCCTGCTTATCATATCAAAGGCGCTGCTTATGCAAGTTTGATTGCACAATTGATTATGGTAATTATGGCGTTTTACTACTATTTCACGAAAACTTCATTTGGATTAAATCCAGGAAAAAACATTCATCCACTTTTTAAGAAATATGTCAGTTTAAGTTTCAATTTTATTTTGCGAACAGCTTCGTTGAATGTTGCATTTTTTCTTGCCAATTCTTACGCTACCGATTATGGAAAAGATTATATCGCCGCGCAAAGTATTTTGATGAATATTTGGTTGTTCTTTTCATTTTTTATTGACGGATATGCAGGTGCAGGAAATGCGATGGCAGGTCGTTTACAAGGTGAACGAAATTATCCTAAACTTTGGATTTTAAGCAAAGATATTTCCAAATATTCAGTTTTAATTGCGTGTATTTTAATTGCGATTTGTTTCATTTTTTATAATCAAATTGGGCAAATTTTCAATCAAGATCCAAATGTTTTGATCATTTTCAATTCTGTATTTTGGATGGTTTTATTAATGCAACCAATCAACACATTGGCTTATATTTTTGATGGATTTTTCAAGGGAATGGGCGATGCAAAACTCTTGCGAAACAACTTAATTATCGCAACATTTCTTGGGTTTCTACCAACCATTTATCTTGCAGATTACTTTGGTTTAAATATTTATGGAATTTGGATTGCATTTGGAATTTGGATGTTTTTACGCAGTTTTCCATTGATGTATATTTTTAGAAAACGAGTTTTTGAATCAATAAAAAAAGTCGCACAAGAGCGACTTTTACAATTTATCTAAATTCTATTTTTCTTAAGGTGTAGAAATAGAAGCTTGTTGAATTTTTCCGTTGAAATAAATTTTAGAAAAACGAGTTCTATCAAGCTAAAATTATTTAATATTAAACTGTAAATCTCTCTCGATAGAGTTATTAAGTTTCTTTAATTCTTCTTTCTTTTTAAGATTTTTTTCTTGATCAATCTTTACATTTTCTCCTGTTTTTCCAGTGATAACTTCTGGATTTTCTTTATAATCTTTGATATATTTTACAAATTCAGATTTTTGCGAATTAATCTTATTAAAATCCTTATAAATCGGATATTCAACATCATCTTCGTTTTCTTTTATACTAATTGGTACATCAAGAAAGCTATCAACCAACTTCATCATTTACAAATAAAACAATACAATTAAGTAAACTTTCGGCTGGAGTTTACATCGTAAAAGTACAATCTGCCGATAAAGTTGAAACGAAAAAAATAGTTTTGAAATAAAGTTTTGAGTACTTTATTTGTCTCTTTGTGTGAGGACGTCTGGAAAGACGACCTTTTTTATTAGAGTTGGATGTATATAACTTCGTAGGCATTCTTCCAAAGTAAGTCTGTTTATCCTTACCCGAGTCCTCAGTTTATTACAAACATAGTTGTTTTACCTTACCCGAGTCCTCGGTTTATTACAAACAAGTCTGTTTTTAATTGTTTGTACATTGATAATTAAAATCAAGGTTTTTTGCAGCTAAAAACCGTAGCTATTAAAGCTATCATCGCGATTAAATATCTCATAAAATGTTAATTTATTACAAGATATAAAAAAAGTCGCACAAGAGCGACTTTTACAATTTATCTAAATTCTATTTTTCTTAA
Source organism: Empedobacter sp. GD03739 (assembly GCF_029843245.1). Taxonomy (NCBI): domain Bacteria; kingdom Pseudomonadati; phylum Bacteroidota; class Flavobacteriia; order Flavobacteriales; family Weeksellaceae; genus Empedobacter; species Empedobacter sp. GD03739. The sequence goes on from NZ_JAOCHX010000008.1 coordinate 18,368, forward strand.
GGCGTAGAAATAGAAGCTTGTTGAATTTTTCCGTTAAAATATTTCCAACCATTCAATCCAAAATCAACCAAATATTCGGCCATTTCATCTGGTTGTAAAGGCGCAATATATCCCGGAAACGCTTCTTCTAACATTTCTGTTTGCACCGCTCCTAACGCCACTGCGTTTATTCTTGGACCAAGTTCATTTAATTCTTCTGCTAACAATTCAGTCAAATTAACCGTTGCAGATTTTGAAGACGAATAAACAGACAAACCAGGAAATTTCACCGAACCTTGTACAGCTCCCATTGTCGAAATATTAACTACATGAGAAGATGTATCAAATTTTGGCATCAAAACTTGTATCAATCGGTATGGTGCCATAAAATTAATTTGCCAAGAAGTTAACAAATCCTCTTGTTGCATTTCTATAAATGGTTTGTTGATACAAACTCCCGCATTATTGTACAAAACATCTACTTTATTCCAAGATTCCACTGCTTTCAAAACATCTGAAATCTCATCAAAATTAGCCAAATCAACACCGATAAACTGATATTGATTTTCTTTTGCAAAAGCTGTTAATTCCTTCAATTTATCTACATTTCGAGAGACTGTCAACACTCGATTTCCTAATTCCAAATGTTGTTTTGCCAATTCAAAACCAATTCCTCTACTCGCTCCCGTTACAATTATATTTTTCATAGTGTTGTACAAAATTTACAATTTCTTCTATCGTTTCAAACTTTATTCCTTCAAAGATGATGTTATTTTCTGTGATTTCAATATGATTTTCCGCATTATTTTCTACAGAAATTCCATTTCGAATTAAGGCATTTTTCACCCAAAAAGCTAATTCCGAATTTCCTTTTACACCAATCGTTTTAGAAAATGATTTTTGCGTTGAAAAGCGATTATTTTTTTCATCATACGTTAAATTTTGATTGGATAATTTTTGAATAATTTGATGCTCAAAAGCCATTTGTTCTGAAATATTTTCAAAAAGGTTTCCATTTTCAATCCACCAAATTTTATCCGCTTTTTCCAATGCAAAATCAACTTCGTGTGTGATCATCAAAAACGATTTATCTGTTTTCAATTTTAATTCATTCAACAAATTGAAAATACGATATTGATTCGCTAAATCTAAATTAGAAGTTGGCTCATCCAAAATAACCAATTTCGCATCTTGACACAACGCACGCGCAATCATCACCAATTGCAATTGACCTTCACTGATTTCATTCGCAAATTGATTTGCTAAATTTGTAATTCCAACCAATTCTAAAACCTCATCAATTAAGTTTTGTTCTTCGTTAGAAATCTTTTTCAAAACCTTGTGATAAGGCAAACGTCCCATGGCAACCAATTCCGAAACTTTGATTTTTGGAACAATCGACAAACGTGGTAAAACAACTGCTATTTGCTGTGCAATTTCTTGAGAAGATAATTTTTTGATTGGCTTATTTTCTAAATAAATTTCTCCATTCAATGTTTTCTGAAAACCTAAAATAGAATTAATCAATGTTGATTTTCCTGCTCCATTTTTTCCTAAAACAGCAACTAATTCATTCGAATTTATAGTCGCATTTATAGCCGAAACAATTTCTTTTGAACCATATCCAACTGAAACATTTTCTAATTTCAAAACGGTATTTTTCATCGCACTTCATTTTTATTATTCAACAAAATACTAATGACAATCGGCGCTCCAAATAATGCTGTAATAATATTAATTGGTAATGTTCCAAACGGAAAAACTTCTGTCAAAATCGAAAATAATAACATAAAAAATATTCCAGAAACAAAAATCCATCGGTACAAAATTTTCATATCACCTGTTCGTAATAATGTTCTACAAATATGTGGAACTGCCAATCCAATGAAGCTAATTGGTCCTGCAAAAGCCGTAGCAGATGCCGTTAATAAAGCTGTCGAAACTAAAATCGTGAAACGTAATTTTTTGATATTAATTCCTAATGATTGTGCATATTTTTCGCCCAATAATAAGGCTGTAATTCCACGTAAAGTAAATAATGAAACAATAATTCCGCTCAAAATAAATAAACCAAAAACGCCTAATTGTTCCCAAGACAATCCGCTTAATGAGCCAAATCCCCAAACTAAATACGTTTTTATTTTATCGGAAGGAGCAAAATATTGCATCATGCCAATTAATGCACCTGCTAAACCTGCAACCATAAATCCGATAATCACCAAAGATACAGATGATTTAACACGAAATGATAATGAAATAACCAAAAACAACGCGACAATTGCGCCTAAAAATGAAGCAATAATTGTAATCCAAGGATTGTTAAGAAATTCTTCTAAACCAATCATCGAAAAAAGAAAAATAACAATAGCAACGCCTAAACTTGCCATCGAAGTTATTCCCAAAACAGAAGGTTCTGCCAACGGATTTTTAAATAATTCTTGCATTAAAAAACCTGAAATTGGCAACGAAATACCAACCAATAAAGCAGTTAATGATTTTGGTAAACGAAAATTAAGGACAAGATTATGCAACATTTCGTCTGAATGACCAGAAAATACATTAAAAATTTCGGTGAAAGAAATCGAGACTTTTCCAACACTTAAACTCAAAACGAAAAGTAAAAGTGTTAGAATTATTAAAACAAAAAATAGTAGTTTTTCTTTCATCAAGACAAAGATAGAAATTCTAATAATTTCTTAAAGTTTAATTGTGAATTGGTTTTTATTGAAAATTAATGATTAGTTTCGTTTCATGAATTTTAGAAGTTTCATTTTAATTATCTCTTCGATTTTTGTGCTACTTACGCCATGTAGCATCAAAGCTTCTATTCATACGATTTTGGAAGTAGAAAATGTTCATCAAACAAAAACTTCTCAAGTCAAAATCAATCAAAATCATTCGAATTCATGTTCTGTTGTTAAGTTTGAAACTATTAAAAAATCAACAAAGAATCTTGATGTTCCGAATTTCGATTTACCAAATTCACCGATTCATTTCATTGGGTTAGCACGTTCTTCATTAATTGAAGAAGATATTGATTCGAATGAAATTCAATCACCAAAAATACCTTTTTATCTGTTGTATAAGCAATTGAAATATTCGTTGATATCTTAATTTTTCACAATTAATTTAGACAACAATATTCAATCACTTATATAAAAATTCATGCAAAATAAATCTGTTTTATCAATGGGTAATGCTGTATTGGCGTTACGTTTAGTCATTGGTTGGACGTACTTTTCTGCCTTTTGGAGGCGTTTAATTTTAGAAAATAAACTTGATCCAGAAGCTGCGGGTTATATTGGCGAAAAATTCAATCATTTTTTACCAAATGCCCTTTTCATCAAACCACTTATTCAATATTTAGTCGAAAATCCTGAAGCCTTACTTTGGAACATGTGGATTTTCACCATTGTAGAAGGCGTTGTAGGCTTACTCTTAATGCTTGGTTACAAAACACGAATCATGAGTATTGCCGTTTTCTTTTTGGCAATGGGAATTTTACTTGGTTCGGGCTGGATTGGTACAACTTGTCTGGATGAATGGCAAATTGGTGTTTTAGGATTAGCTGGAGGTTTTACGCTATTTCAGGCTGGTTCTGGAAAAATTTCGTTGGATTATTTCTTCAATAAAAACCAATTTATTCAACAAGAAAATAATTGGAATTCGATTTCATTCCAAAAATATAGACCTTATTTTATAGGTTTTAGTTTTTTTATTTTATTCGTTACTTTGTTTACAAATCAGGTTTTTCATGGTGGAGTTTACGGAACTTTGCACAATAAATCTGTCAAACCAAAAGTAGAAATCTCAAATTTAAAACAACATCAAAACAAGGTTTCATTTGATGTAATGCGAATAGAAGGCGCGGATGTTTATGGCTCTTTTTTGATTCAAATCGATTTTCATAATCATCAAAATGAAATAATTGAAAGTTTGGATATGAAAGAGTTATCAAATTTGGACAAACAACAAATTTCGAATTATTATGTAGCAAAAGTTACACCGCACAAACACAGTTTGGTGTTACCTTTGGGTGCGAAAGCAAATCTGAATTTTGATATTTCAGACAAAATTCACAAAGTAGTTTTAACCGATATAAGCGGATTACAATGGGAACAAACAATAACAAATTTATAGCAATGTTAAAAAGAAATTATTCAACAATTATCATAGGAGCGCTGGCTTTGGTCTTACTTTTTGTGCCAGAAGCAAAAGCAATGATGCAACAAGGTTTAATGAAATTAGGCTTATTTGAACCGAAATTAGAAAAAGTTGAACCAACAACTCAACCAAAATCTGAAGCGAATTATACATTCGAAATGGTGTATGCTGATGGAAAAGCAATCAACATGGAAGATTTGAAAGGTAAAGTTGTTTTCATGAATTTTTGGGCTACTTGGTGTCCTCCTTGTATTGCGGAAATGCCATCAATTCAAAAATTGTATGACAAAGTAAAAGATGACAAAGACATCGTTATTTTGACGGTTGAAGTGGAAGGAAAACGTGATAAAGTGGCAAAATTTATGGAACGTAAAAAATTATCGTTGCCTGTAGTTTACCCAAATTCATCTATTCCAACTGAGTTTTTTAACGGTTCTTTACCAACAACTGTTATTTTAGACAAGAAAGGAAATATTGCACATACAACAATGGGAATGGCGGATTATTCTGGACAGGATATCGTCGATTTTTTAAATGAGCTGAAAGCGATGAATTAATCATTCAAGAATTATAAAACATAAAAAAGCTTCAAGAAAATTCTCGAAGCTTTTTATGTTTTATACTATTTATATTTCTAATAAACTAACCTCAATCCTACACCGAATCCCATATCGCTATCGTAATGAGTTCTGATGTGCATATTTCTGTTCAAGATATAGCTCAACTCGCCCATATATTCTTTATCTGTATTCCACATAAAACCAGCGCGAACTCGTTTTGAAATTGGAATATCCTCTCTCATCAGTTGCAAACGAACTTTTCCTGTTTGATAAATTTCGGTCTGAAAATCAATTAACATTGGTAATTTATACACAAAACCAGCACTGAATAATCCTTTGTTTCTATCTGTTTTTTGACCAAAAATATTCTTTTCTACAATTCCGTGGTCTGTTAACATTTTGTGTTGATTCCAATCAAAACCTACAAAAACTTGAAACCATTGATTTCGATCAATAAAACGTCCCAAATGTGTTTCTACTTCATAACCGTGTTCTGGTTTGTAACCAATTCCCCACTCCGAAGTAAAAGCCCAACGTGCATCTTGCACCATCAACATACCATCTAAACCATTTGTAGCGAAATCATTTTCTACCATAACATGCTTCATATTACTTTCCATTTGCAACATTTTATAAGCATGTTTTTTATTTGGTAAATTAGGATTTTGATAATCTCCAACCTCAAAAACGCGATTCATTCCGCCCATCATGTGATACAAAATATGACAATGGAAAAACCAATCACCTTCTGTATTTGCCTCAAATTCGATGACATTTGTTTCCATCGGCATAATATCCAACACGTTTTTCAGCGGAGAATATTCACCATTTTTATTAATGACACGAAAATCGAAACCATGTAAATGCATTGGGTGACGCATCATCGAATTGTTATATAAGGTAATACGCAGAATCTCACCTTTTTTGACTGGAATTTTATCCGATTCCGAAAACACTTTGTTATCCATACTCCACACATAACGATTCATATTTCCTGTTAATTCGAAACGCATTTCTTTTATTGGAGCATCTTTCGGAAGTGTTGTGTTTTCAGGTGATTTTAGCATTCCGTAATTTAAAGTGGTAATGTTTGAGGATGTATTTCCGTGCGAAGAATGATCCATTTCAACCATTTCTGAATGATTTTCAACAGAATCTTTCTTTGATTTTTTGGATTTCTTTTTCGCTTCGCCAGAAATTTCAGGATACATCACGGTGTTCATGTCCATTTGCTGTAAGCTCATTTTCATTCCCATATCGTTCATTGTTCCGTTCATATTCATCATGTCGTTCATCATCTTCATTCCTTCAAAATACTTCAATTTTGGAAGTGGTTCCATCAATTGTTTCTTTCCATCACCAATGAACAACGAAGCCGAACCCGTTCTGTCTTCAGAAGTAGCCTGAAATTCATACGATAAACCACCTTCAGGAACTGTAACTACAACATCATAGGTTTCGGAAACGCCAATAATCAAACGATCAACTTCTAAAGGTTCTACGTCATTTCCATCATTTGCTACAACCGTAATTTTGCCACCTGCATAACGCAACCAAAAATAAGTGGATGCACCACCGTTCGAAATTCGTAAACGTACTTTATCACCAGCTTTGAATTGTTTCAGTTGACTTTCATTCTGCGCATTTATCAAGAATTTTTCGTAATAAACATCGCTTACATCCATTGCCAGCATACGTTTCCATTCGTTGGTAATTTTTGTTTTGAAATGACCTTCACGAATTGCTTCAGCATAACTTTGCGTAGAACCTTTTTTGATTCCCGCCCAATCGTTTGCATTGTGCAACATTCGTTGAATATTTTTTGGATTAAGATCTGTCCATTCGCTCAACATCACAGGAATTGTAGGTAAATCATCAATTCCTTTTCGGAACGTAGGATCATTTTCGCGTTTCTTCAAAATCATCGAACCGTACATCCCGATTTGTTCTTGATACCCCGAATGACTGTGGTACCAATGCGTTCCGTTCTGAATAATCGGAAATGAATACGTGTACGTTTCACCAGGTTTGATTCCCATCTGCGTCAACATCGGAACTCCATCTTCCTTATTCGGCAACCACACGCCGTGCCAATGCAACGAAGTATCTTCATTCAATTTATTATGTACTCGAATTACCGCTGTATCGCCTTCCGTAAACTCTAAAGTAGGCATCGGAATTTGACCATTTACTGAGATTGCTCTTTTCTCTTTTCCAGAAAAATTAACAATGGTATCACGTACATATAAATCGTATTCCACACGTTTTTGCGCATGCAAAGCAATCGCTGATGGAACAATAAATAAACAAAGTAATTTCCTCATGTGAATGATTATATTATAATTGACTAAACTTCTTATAATTCTCCTCGTTTTCGAAATAATCAACATTTCCTTGCTGATCTTTCAAAACGATATATGCATTCGCTTTATCAATTTCCTTTCCTGTAAAAGGATCCGTTGCTTTCCGTGCAGTTTCATCATTCGGAATACGTTCCACACACATATTACAACATCCATAATACGTTTTTCCATCATAAGGAACTTCGAACTGATCTTTGCCCATATACGCATTATTTACCATACAAACTTGTTTATTCGGAACCTTATCTCCAACATTGTAAGCCATTGTTTGCGAAGGTTGCATCATATCTGACATCTGTTCTTCGTGAGCAGTAACTGTTGGTTCTTCTTTTTTATTTTGACAAGATGTTAATACAAAAACACTTAATATTGAAACGCCTAAAACTATCTTTAAATTCTTCATTTTCATTCTATTTTTTAATTATTATTTCAATGTTTCAACTGTGCTTCCACATGTCAACATCATATTTCCGTAGAAAGGATTTTTAATAGCTGATTCTTTACTCAACCAATTCGAACCGCCGTCAAACATTGGACAATTTTGATAATAAACTGTGTAACCTAAATTTGCTTTTTGAGCTAATTTGTACATTGGTTGTGATAATTTTGCAAAAATTATGCGCTGTTTCTCAATATTTTTTTCTTGCGATAATAGTTTCGAAGTTGTTTCTAAATCATTCAAAACTTCCATCCAAACCATATGCGATTCATGTGAAAGTTTACCCATTTCTACAACAGAAATTGATTTAGTAAATGCAGTAATTTGTTTCGAGATTTCACTTTCATTTGTTTTTACAAAAGCATCTTTTAATGAAAAGTAAGCATCAAAAACGAGTGACAATTGATTTTGTTGTTGAGAACTTTCATTTGAAGTATGATTGGAATGATTCATTTCCTTATGGTTCATCGTCATTTTTTTATCACGAGAATATTGACAATCTTTCTCCAATTTCGCGTAAGCCTCATCTGGTGCCATATATTCTGCATTATCAAAACCCGCCAAAGCAACTTTCTTCAAAATTTCGTTCGAATTTGTTTTTGCTTTATTATATGTAATCAAAGCTATTTGAGTCGATGCATCAAAATCCACTTTAGAAATTCGAGGTTGATTACCAGCTTTTTCAATTAATTCTTTCGCATTTACACAATTTCCTTTTACTTGAAATTGTTTTGTCTCTTGATTTTTAAATTGTGCATTTGCTGTAAAAGCAAGAAAACTTCCGATAACTAAAAAACTATATTTTTTCATAATTTTTGATTTATATTTTATCAATTGCTCGACGCGTATGTTTGCTCAATTGTTTGAAAACAGAAGGTGTTAACCCTGTTACTTTTTTGAATTGTGCACTAAGATGTGCCACACTCGAATAATTCAATTGAAACGCAATTTCACTCAACGATAATTCGTCATAAATCATTAATTCTTTGACCTTTTCTATTTTTTGCTGAATAAAATATTTTTCAATAGTTTGTGCTTCCATTTCTGAAAATAGATTCGAAATATATTTGTAATCCAAATTAGTTTTCTCACTCAAATAATCAGATAAATTGACTTTAAGTTCGTTATTTTCCTGATGAACCAGCTGAATAATCAATGTTTTAATTTGTTCAATCAACTTGCTACGTTTATCATCAATCAACTCAAAACCAACCTCTTCCAATTCATTTCGAACCAATTCTAATTGATTAGAATTTATCGGATTTTTCAATTCAACTTCTCCCAATTCGATATGATTTGTTTCGATGTTATTCATCTTCAAAATTCGTCCAACCACTACTTTACAGCGATGACAAACCATATTTTTTATAAATAATTTACTTGTATTTTCCATAATATATTCTTCAAATTTGAGCGATTTATTTCACTTAAATTTACAAAATCTTATGTTACAAATTTCGTACAACTTCAGCTCAAAAGATTATACAATTTGCAAGATGATGTATATAATTTTCAGATTACTCATTTTTCATTAACCTATTCTTTATAAATGAATTACCAAAATCATCTGTTTTTTGAATATATTTGGTTAGAAAAATAATTTCTCAAAACAATAAATTCTATGACAAAAAAAGAACTAACTCCAATAGAACAAAATAACTGCATTCAGATTTTGAAAGAACGTTTTGAGAAAAATATGCATCGACATCAAGATTTAGATTGGCAAAAAATAGAAGAAAGTATCATTAATCAACCTGAAAAAAATTGGTCTTTACATCAAATGGAAATTACGGGAGGAGAACCTGATGTTATTTTTTATGATGATAAAACAGACGAGTATCATATTGTAGATTGTTCGGCAGAAAGTCCGAAAGAGCGTAGAAGTTTGGCGTATGATTACGAAGGACAGACGTCTCGCAAAGAACATCAACCAAAAAATAATGCGATAGATGTTGCAAAAAGCATGAAAATTGAATTATTGACCGAAGAAGAATATCGTTTCTTGCAAGCTGTAGAAATTGTCGATCAAAAAACCTCAAGTTGGTTAAAAACACCTGAAAAAATTAGAGAATTAGGCGGTGCTATATTTGGCGATTATCGTTACGGAACTGTTTTTATTTATCACAACGGCGCACAATCTTATTATGCAGCTCGTTGTTTTAGAGGAATTTTAAAAGTTTAAAAACTATGAAATTTGCATTTCCATTAATTGTTTTCCTTTGTGGTTCAATTCTATTTATTATTGGCATTTTGTGTAAAATCACACATTTTTACTTTATTATTTCTGCAAATTTGATGTTATTTTTAGCTTCCATTATTCAAATTACAGGAATCATATTATTTATTTTTAAATTAATTCTGACTCCTAAAAAGGATCATTTTTTGAATTTATAATTTCATTTTTATTTGCAATACATTTTGTAATTTTATCATCAAATTAAGACAGCTAAAATGCAAGGACCAATTGGTGTTTTTGATTCTGGTTATGGAGGTTTAACCGTTTTCAAGGAAATACAGAAAAAACTTCCGCAATACGATTATATCTATTTAGGTGATAATGCTCGTTGCCCTTATGGAATTCGCTCGTTTGAGACAGTTTATGAATACACCAAAGAATGCGTCTTTAAATTGTTTGATTTGGGATGTAACTTGGTTATACTTGCTTGCAATACAGCTTCTGCAAAAGCTTTACGAACAATTCAGCAAAATGATTTACCCGAAGGCAAAAGAGTTTTGGGTGTTATACGCCCAACAACAGAATCAATAAATGAATACACAAAAAATAATAAAGTTGGGGTTTTAGCAACACAAGGAACTGTTTTATCAGAATCTTATAAAATTGAAATTAATAAGTTTCATCCTAATATAAAAGTTTTCCAACATGCTTGTCCGCTTTGGGTTCCACTAGTTGAAAACAATGAAATTAACAGTAAAGCAGCTAATAATATCGTAGAAAAAGATATTGAACATTTATTTTCTTTATCTTCTGAAATTGATACTATTGTTTTAGCTTGCACTCACTATCCTTTATTATTACCCGTAATTAAAAATTACACTCCTAAAAACGTCACTATTCTATCTCAAGGAGAATTAGTTGCAAATAAATTAATAAAATATTTACAACATCATACTGAAGTTGAGACACAATGTTCTAAAAATGGTTCATTAACTTTTCATACAACTGATAATGCTAAAAATTTTGAAGAAAATGCCACTATATTTTACGGAAAACCTATTATAGCTTCTCATATAGATGTGTAATTTTAAAAAAATATAAATAAAAACCGAGCAAACTTGCTCGGTTTTTCTATTCAATTAAGAAACTAAGCTACAGTTTCTACATTCAAAATTTCATACTTTTTTGTTCCTTTTTCTGTTGGCCACTCTACTACATCACCTTTTTTGTATCCAATAGTTGCCAAACCTTCATCCATCAAAATAGAATGGCGATTTTTCTTAGGTTTAGCTTTTTCTGGACTTACAAAATTTAATTGATATTCTTCATTTGAAGTTAATTCTTTAATTGTAACTTTCTTTCCAACTGAAACAATATCTTCTGATAAATCTCGACGAAGAATTTGCTCTGCATGTCTCAATTCATTCGTTAAAATATCTTCTTGATCTTTTGTTACTCTTTTTCTTCTTAAATGATCTTTAATTAAATCATATAAACCTGTTGTTAAAATTATATTCGTTGTCATTATGATAAATTCTTCGTTAACTTTTCAATATTTTGGAGTAGATTTTTAAGATCCAAATATCAAATGACATGAAATTCTAAAACGCTACTATTTGATACAAATCTCTTTCCAGAAAATTGAAATAATTGATAATTAAATAAATCGAAGGTTCCCTGCTTTGGATCGTAACAGGGATTAGTTGATAAACTCTTTTGAGCTTCTTAAGAAAGTATCATCATGCAAATATGCCAACGACAAAGACAACCAAGATTGGTTGTTTCTTCTGTATATGTCGATATAATTAGTCATAATTTTCATGAAAATGATATAACAAAGCTACGATATCTTTCTCAATCTAAAAAATATAACCCTTTTAAGATTATTTTCCTAATATTATTTTAAAAGCAATTGAATTCAATTTCTGAGAAAAACTGATAATCTTCATTTTCTAATTAAATAAAAACTGTCTAATTTTATAAAAATTTTAAGGAATTGAAATCTTACCTTTTCATAATAACTGTCGTTTTAATAACTTGTAGACCATTGCTACCTGTTATTGACTATTTGGTAAATTATGATAAGATTTCTAAAGAATATTGTGTTAATATAGAGCGTCCAGAATTATTGTGTAATGGAGTTTGTTATCTGAAAGAACAAATTTCCAAGACTGTTAATGATGAACAAAATGATGATAATAAAATTCAAGTTTCTTTGCGTGCAATTGATTATTTTATTTATCAACCTACCTTCGAAATTAACACATCTACCTTTACAAAATCTATTGAAAAAATTTCGACTATCGAGTTAGCTTTCGAAACTCAATATCAATTAGATCAACAACTTCAGCCTCCTATTTGATAAATAATTCTTGTTTATCAAATTATTATCTCATTAACATTTAATCAAGTTGACATTTCATATAAGATTTGTCAAAAGTTTCAATTGTTTATTGATTGCATTGTTCGTGCTTTTAATTGGTTTTCGATCACTAATTCCTTTTACTGTATTCATTAGTACTCAGGAGAAGATTATTGACGAATATTGTATCAATAAAGAGCGACCAGAAATGCAATGCAATGGAAAATGTTATTTATCGAAGCAACTAAAAGAAACAGAACAACAATCTGATTCGGTTTTAGTAAAAAATATTCGATTTGCAGAAATCTATATACATTTCGAATGCTTAGCTATTCCATTTATTCAAGATTTTATTGTAAAAATAAAACATCGATTCTTTTGGCAATCATCCTATTCTATCGATTGGGTTTTTAAATATCTAAAACCTCCAATTGTTTAATTAATAGAACAAATATTCAGTATTGGAGAACAATTATTGTTTTCCAACAGCATTTTTATTCAAAAAAATTAAACAATTATTACAATGAAAACAATCAAATATTTTTTAAACTTATCATTTATCGCATTATTTACTTTATTTACTTCCTGCAACAACGATGATGATTTCTCTGAAATTAAATCAACTGAAACAGGTAAAATTCAATTAAAGTTTGAAAATGGATTTGATAATTTGGGAGGAATTGTTCTAGATCAAACAACACAAACCTCATCAAACGGACAAAAACATAAATTAACAACATTAAAATATATCATTTCTAACATCACATTAATTGACGAAAAAGGAAATGAATTTGATTATCATAAAAACGATCCAGACAAAGGCGCTTTTGTTATTAATCAAGATTCTGCAATAGCTAATGTCGTTTATTTAAATTTGGATAATATTCCTCAAAATAAATATACAAAAGTACGTTTTGGACTTGGTGTATCTCAGAAAGCTTATTTATTAGGCCAGACTGGACAAGCTACTTTTTGGGAAAAAGCAAAGAAAAATGGAATGACTTGGTCTTGGGCTGCTGGTTATGTTTTCTTTAAAATAGAAGGTTTTTATGGGAAAACTACTACTGACACTTTCTTCTTAACTCATACTGGAAATATGGGAGATATTAACAAAAATAATGTTCAAGATTTATATCGGGAAGTAACATTAGATTTACCTACATCTGCACGGGTAACTTCTAAGATTAAGCCATCTATTCATATTATGGCAAATTTGAACACTTATTTAAGTGGTGATCATAAATTGATATTAGATGAGTCGAACAATAACATTATGGGATCTTCCAACTTTGCACAATTGGTAACAGAAAATATACAAAATATGTTTCGAGTTGATCATGTACATAACGACGAAAAAAATCAATAAAGTTTATAGCGGTGTTTTATAAACACCGCATAATTCTACAAACAATGAATAAAATAATAACAATCATTTTCAGTTTATTCATCTTGTTAAGTTGTAACGATGATGATATTGATTATGGACAGATCATTGATGAACCTTATCAATTAGAAATTCCTTCTTATTTTCCTAAAATAACATTTGATACAGATAAATATCCGTTAACTAAAAATGGAGTTGAGTTAGGAAAAAAACTATTTTATGAAGGTCGATTATCTAGAAATAATACTATTTCATGTGCTTTTTGCCATATTCAAGAAAATGCCTTTACTCACCACGGACATCCTGTTAGTCATGGAATTGATGATCGATTAGGAATTCGAAATGCTCCTCCTATTCAAAATTTAGCTTTTCTAAATCGATTTATGTGGGATGGTGTTATTCACGATTTAGCTCAACAACCAATCTCTCCAATTACAGCTGAAGAAGAAATGGATACAACTTTTCCCGAAATCATTAAGAAATTATCATCAGATTCTTCTTATCGAAAAATGTTTAAAAATGCTTTCGGAGATGATAAAATCGATGCAAATCGTATTCTCAGCGCATTAGGACAGTTTATGGCTTCAGTTGTATCAAAAGATTCTAAATATGATCAATATTTAAGGAAAGAGGCGGATTTAAACGAAACCGAAAAAAAAGGTTTACAACTTTTTCAACAGAAATGTTCAAGTTGTCATAAAGGAACACTTTTTACAGATGAGTCTTTTCGAAATACAGGAATGTATTATAATAAACAATACAAAGATGGAGGTTTATATCGTGTCACATTAGATTCGACTGATTTTATGAAGTTTAGAGTTCCAAGTTTAAGAAATATTGAAATGACCAAACCTTATATGCACGATGGACGATTCTATAGTTTAGAAGCTGTTTTGAATTTTTATTCAGAAGGTGTACAAAATGATAAAAATTTGGATTCTCAACTCAAACAAAATAATCGAATTGGAATTCCTATGACAGAAGAAGAAAAAAAGGCAATTATCTCTTTTCTAAATACATTAACTGATTACTCATTTATTAATAACCCTGCTTATGCAGAATTTTAAATCTATCCAAATGAAATTATTTATCAATTTATTTTTTGTTATATTATTTACTCCCATTTTATTATTTGCTCATACAGATAATGATTCTATTGTAATCTCTCATTTATATGATTTAGAATTAGATTGTGATGCTTGCGGTTGTTCTGCAACTTCAACCTCAAATGGAATTGAAAATCTTATAAATTCAAATTTCGTTGGGATTCGTTATCTACATCAATCTTATAAAACTAAAGAAGATGCTTTTTCTAATAAAAGAACACAAAAGCAACTGTTCAATACCATTCAATTATGGGCAAGAATTCCAATAAATAATAGAATTGACATCAATGCTAGTATTCCTTACCATTTTCATAATAAAGAAGGTAAAAACTCTTCTTCTATTTCTGGTATTGGAGATTTAAATATGATGGGAATAGTTAAAGTTATTAAATCAAATACAAATTCTAACGAGCTAAAACATGGATTAAGTGCTGCAATAGGTTTAAAAATTCCAATCGCAAAATTTAATCAAGCAAATGCTGAAACAACCAATCCAAGTTTTCAATTAGGTACAGGAAGTTGGGATACTCAGTTTGCAATAAATTACCAATTAGCTTATAAGAATTCGACTTTACAATTAGTAACAGACTACAACTTGAAAGGAGAGAATAAGAAGAAATACAAATTTGGAGATCAATGGAATCAATTAATTCAATTACAACATCTTTTCATTAACAATGAATTAAAATTACTTGGAAAAGTCGGTTTTCAAAACGAATTTTATTATAAAAATGAACAATTTGGGGAGACGATTCCAAAATCTAAGGGAAAAGCTCAATTTGCGAAATTAGGATTAGAAGCAGCTGCTCGAAAATTTAATTTTGGTATAGAATATTTTCAACCTATACTTTCTGATTTAAATTCAGGAGAAATCGAAGTAAAAAACAGAATAGGTTTCTTTTTTAATTACAATTTATTTCAATCTAAAAATCAATAACAATGAAAAAAATAGTAACATTAACATTCTTCATCATCTCTTTTTCAATTTTTGCTCAACAAAAACTAAAAGTAAAAGTTGTAAACGAGAAAGATCCTATTTGTGGAATGAATACCGCACAATTCTTAACAGATACTGCAATTTATCAAAAGAAAATTTATGGTTTTTGTAGTAAAAGCTGTAAAGTTGAATTCAAAAAAAATCCAAAAAAATACGTAAAGAAAAAGTAATAGTAAGAAAATAATTTGACAGTAGTTGTACTTGATTCTAAGAAGAATTATTAAGCAACTACTGTCATTTTTATTTAAAATTATTACTGCTTGAGTAGTACGAGCTCTACTTCTACATTCGAATTTGATGTCAACATTTTTAAAATCTTTTTGAAAAACATATTATTTCACTAATGGTTTTTGATTCAATTTCCAATCAGCAATTCCTCCACTATAGTTTTCAACTTCAAAACCTTTCGATTCCAAAAAACTTTGTGCAATCGTTGCTCGATCTCCAGCTTGACAATGCAAGACAATTTTTTTAGTTGGATCTAATTCATTGTATCTTTTTGGTAAATAACCGACAAAAATATGCTTCGCTCCTTCGATATGACCTTCTTTAAATTCTGTTTCCCCTCTAACATCTAAAATCTGAACCTCATCATTTCCAATGTAATTTTCCATTGTATCTGCGTCGATAAAAATAGAAGATTCTAAAGAACTAAAATTACTCAACATATCTGTTGAAGTAATATAACCATAAACATTATCCAAACCAATTCGCATCAATTTTCGTGTCATTTCTTCTACTTCATCCTCTTCTACAATCAACACAATTGGTTCTTGATAATTTACCATCCAACCCATCCATGTATTGAATGTTTTATTGTTTTGAATATTTAATGTTCCTGGTAAATGGATTTGAGAAAAATCTGTTTTGATACGCGCATCAATCACTTTCATTCCAAAATCTTTCGCTTTTTCAAATTCGATGTATGTTAATTTAGCCCATTTCGGAACTTCGATCAACAAAGGACGTTTTGTTTTATTCAGCTTTTTCATCATTGCAAAATAAGCTGGTGCTTCGGGTTGATCTGCCAATAAATAATCAACAAATCCTTTTTCATTCGAATCAAATTGCAACGCCCAATTTCTGATTTTCTCATAACCAACCGTCGTACTTGCTACAGCACCCAAAGCTTTTCCGCAAGCAGAACCTGCTCCATGTGCTGGCCAAACTTGTAGATAATCTGGCAATGCTTGAAATTTTTTCAACGATTCAAACATCTGCTTCGCTCCTACTTCTTTAGTACCAATTAATCCAGCAGCTTCTTCTAATAAATCTGGACGACCAATATCTCCTACAAAAACAAAATCTCCAGTAAAAATCATAACCGGTTCTTTCGTCGCAGGCGTATCTGTTAATAAGAAACTAATACTTTCTGGCGTGTGACCTGGTGTATGCATCACCTCAAAAATTAGATTTCCAACTTCTATTTTATCGCCATTTTTTAATCCGATATGTTCAAAATCGTATTGCCAATCTTCACCTCCTTCATCAGACAAATACATCTTTGCTCCTGTTACATAAGCTAACTCTTGGCTACCAGAAAGATAATCAGCATGAATATGTGTTTCTGCAATATGCGTAATTTTCAGCTTATTTTCTTCTGCTATTTTTAAGTATATATCAATATCTCTTTTTGGATCGATTACAATTGCTTCTCCTTTTGCTTGACAACCTACAAGGTAACTTGAATGTGCCAATGACTTTTCAAAAATGTGTTGAAAAAACATATGATAATATTTTTATGGTTTAACCTTTTCTAATTTGTTAAGCAAAGTTAAGTTGCTAAAAAACAATCGACAGTAACCAATGTTACAGACTTAAAATAGAAAGAATAAAGATTTTAAAAATAATTTAAAACCAAAACCAAAGATAAAATGGAGATAAAAATCCAAAGTAAAATTCCGTATGATAAGGTTTTAAAACCTGCTTGTTTGATGGATTGTATGTTAATCAACGAGCCAATCATAAATAAAGCAACAACCATTTATTGTTTCGAAATTCCTTGTAAAATGTGATAAACTTTTTCGCCTTGAGGAAAATTAGTAGCGATAAGCATTGTTGCAATAAAACCAATAATAAAATAAGGAAATTTGTAAGAAGAGTTCTCTTTTTTGTTGAAATAACCAATTAATAAAGCCAACGGAAAAATCCATAATGTTCGGCTCAATTTCACAGTAGTTGCAACTTCTAAAGCTTGTTCACCGTATTGTTTGGCTGCACCGACAACAGAACTTGTATCGTGAATTGCAATTGCCGACCACAAACCAAATTGATATTGCGATAACTGAAAATAATGTCCAATAAACGGAAAAATCATTAATGCAATCGCATTCAACACAAACACAACTGCCATAGCAATGGTAATTTGATTCGCTTTTAGTTGTAAAACCGAAGAAATTGTGGCAATGGCACTTCCTCCACAAATAGCAGTTCCTGAAGTAATCAGCAGCGATGTATTCTTATTGATTTTTAATAATCGGTAGAATACAAATCCTAATGTAAAAACACTTAACACAGAAATAAAAGTGAGAAAAAATCCATCTTTACTTACCGAAACTGCCTCGTGAAGATTCAAACCTAACCCTAAACCAATGATTGCAATATTCAATAATTTCTTTGAATATCGTTTTGAGAATTCCCAAATTCATTCTGAAAAATTAAACCATAACCAATCCCTAAAAGTAACGCCACAGACGACTCTACAAAAGGAAAAAAAGTAAATAGCAACAATCCAAAATAAACTATACGGGCAATCATTTGTTTTATGAAATACAAAAACAAAAGTAATTGACCGTATCAAAATAGATTGTAACATTTGTTACAAATAAGATTATTTTTAGAAAATTTTTCTAAATACAAAAGATATGTATTTAAAATTATCTATTCAATTTGTTTAAAAAACTGGATTTTTAGTACATTGAGAATTCCAGATTTGTTCTCGGTATTCTTTTGGTGTAATACCTGCGACTTTTTTGAACAATTGTGTGAAATGCGAAGCGGTCTGAAAATTAAGCTCAAATGCAATTTCAGAAATTCTTTTACTTGAATGCAATAATGCTTTGCTGTAATTAATATCCGTTTCGTTAATCCATTGTTTCGGCTTCTTTTGCGTAATATCTTTCACACATTTGTTGAGATAATTTTCTGTTACAAATAATTTATCTGCATAAAAAGTTACTTTCTTTTCTTCGATATGATGTTTAAAAAGCAAATCTTTAAACTGCAGCGAAAGCTCCATTGGACGTGTGGTTGTACTCGGAATTTCCTTGTAATCTATGTTGAGCAATTTTAATAAAACAACGTGTAACATTACTACAATTATTTCATTAATCTCAAGGCTATTCAAGAAAATTTCTTGTTCCATTAAAACCAATAATTGATGAACGGTTTGAAAAGTAACTGCATCGAGTGATAAGTAAGGCGACATCAAGAAAATACTCGATTTATATTTTGGTAATTCTAATTCAGATAAAATATGATTTTCATACGCCAAAAAGAAACCTTCTATATCATCAGACATTTCTACTGTTGCCGTAATTGTTCCTTGTTTTATAAAAATTATTTCATTTTCGTTTACTTCATATTCTTTATTTTCTAAATATTGTTTCATGCTTCCTTTGGTTACAAACATGATAAAATTGAATGTTGTTCGATATGGAATTACGGGCATTAAAATATCTTTTAGATAATACTCTAATCGATATAATTGTATATCCTCATTATTTCCTAAAACTTGGTTACTTAGATGGGCTAGAAATAGTTCTTTGTATTGTGAGTTTGATATCATTTCCATGGCAATGCTTTTTAAAATGAAACTGTTATTATTCTTCGAATTTTATGCCAAATTACATTATACTCCAAAAAATCGATCAGTATATTTTTTTATAAATAATGTGCACCAAGTTCCTACAACAAAAGGAAATGTAAGAACTCCTCCAAATGATGCGAAAATATTGGTTTTAACAAATAGAACATCTATCAAAACGGTGATAAAAACACCTAATAAAACCCAAAAACCATCTATTCGTTTAGTTCCAGCAAATACAATTGCTGTTAAAACAGCATTAAAACCAAATAATCCCATATGAATTTGCTCTACTGGTTCTCCAAATAAATTTGAAATTTCTGCACTAAAAATAGAAGCTGCCAAACCGTACAAAGCTGCTGCGGGCGAACCTATAAAAACGGCAATAAAAAAGATGATACCAGACATTGGACCACCTTGAAAGATTACTTCTCCGAAACCATTTGTTGATGTAAACAAATCGTTTGTTTCTAATAAAGTTATAGTATTTCCTGCAGTTGCAGGTCCTATTGTTGTAAAATGGTGAATTCCGAAGATTAAACACCATGTTAATAGAATAAATGGTAAAGTAAAAACTGGAATATTTCTTTTGATAAAAAAATGTTGAATAATCGCTGCTAAAGCAGAAGCAACCACCAACAAAATCCAGATAAGAAAAGTAGAGTCGAACATAATTGTTAATGCCACACCAACTAAAGCAGCACTAAATCCATATAAACCTGCGTTGATTTCTTCTTTGTTATATTTTAGTAAGATTGCTGTAATTGTCCCAACTGCTGTCGAAACAATTGCGCCAATTCCTCCTTCTATACTTCCTAAGAAAATACCAATCAAAAACAATAAACCTGTACTACTGTTTTCTTGCAACATGATTTGTCCTAAACCTTTTAGAACTTGATCTATAAATGGAACTTTCGTTAAAATTTTGTCCATGATTTTTTATTTGTTTCTATAATTCCCAAAGTAAATCTTGGGCAACCAAGAAATAATTATACATTGCTTCTCCTCCTTGACTTAGAGCTCTTATGACGAAACCATTTCCGTCCAAAACAGAAATCCCAATTTCTACATTCGTATGTTTTTTTGCAATTTCTAATAATGTTTCTACCAACGCAACTTTATCCGTTTCTGATTTTGTACTAAAGAAAATAAAACTTCCTTGATGTGTATAATTCTCTAAAATACCAATACTACTAATCGGAATTAAATCGGGTTGAATTAAGACATTATCTTTGACTACTAATTTGTTTTGATGATAGATTTCAGTCAAATTCTGAAAACGTTTTAACTTAAAAACTTCTCCCGAATGTTTACGTCCACAGGTAATAATCTCACTAATAATAATTTGACTATTCTCTCCAATTGTAATAGCAGCGCTACTTTTGAAATTAGAGTTTTCATGCGGAACAACTGGATGTGGCACATAGGCAAACGACGCATTGTTGTGGATATTAATCGTTAACTTTTGCGTTGCATCATCATCCATGTTAAACAATCGTTGGTATGATTGCGATTGTAACTGTAACGCAGCATTATCTTCTACATCAATATTCAGAATATATTCGTCGCCATTCAAAATTCCAGGCGAAGAAGTCATCGTCATTTGATATAATTTATTATCTAATTTTCGTTGCCCAACAGATACAACACGGAAAGGTTTACCGACGTATAAATTTTTGACGAACGATTTACCTTCCTTGTACCCTGCAACAATATCTAATCTACATTCCATCTTATCTCAAAAGATTTGGTTCTTCGATTTCTTCTAAAAGTGCATATTTTTTAATCCAACCAATCACGCTGTCCAAACCTTCTTCTGTTTTTAGATTTGTGAAAACGAAAGGTGCTCCATTTCTCATGCGTTTTGTATCGCTTTCCATCACTTCTAAACTTGCTCCTACGTGTGGCGCTAAATCTATTTTGTTGATGATTAATAAATCTGAACGTTGGATACCAGGTCCACCTTTTCTTGGAATTTTTTCACCTTCGGCTACATCTATAATAAAAATCGTCACATCAGCCAAATCTGGGCTATATGTTGCAGCTAAATTATCTCCTCCACTTTCAATTAAAATCAATTCAATATCAGGAAAACGATCTGCTAATTCATCAACTGCTTCCAAATTCATACTTGCATCTTCACGAATCGCTGTATGAGGGCAACCTCCAGTCTCTACACCAATAATTCTATCTTCTGGTAAAAGGCTATTTTTTGCCATAAATTTTGCATCTTCTGAACAAAAAATATCGTTTGTGATCACTCCTAAATTATAATCACTAAACATTTTTCGACTTAATTTTTCTAATAAAGCTGTTTTTCCAGAACCTACAGGTCCACAAACTCCAACTTTGATATATTTTCTATTTTCCATTTTGAATATTGTTTATAAAATTTATGACATGTATAAGCGAGAATATAAGCGTTCGTGTTGCATACATCTGATATCAAACGATGTGTTGCATAAGCCTACATATTCTCTATCTAATTCTATTGTTTCTTTGGCTGTTTGAGAAATTGTTTCGTACAAATCGAACATTAAATCTTGCCCATCCAATTGTCCCAAAGGCACTAATTTCACTGCGTTTGTTACAATTCCAGAAGCCGAAGTGTAGTAAAAAGCAAACAATGCTTCGTAAAGTGGAATTTGCAATAAACTGGTATAAATTCCGAAAACAATCGCGTAATTAGAATAAGCGATGTTTTGTTTGATGTTGCGCTCGTATTCCTCAACAAATTCTGATTCTACGCGACGCTTGAAAATTTTGATTAAACGCAAACCTAATTTCTGACTTGCTTGTCTGATTTCTTTTGGCGCTTTTAGAGCAGAACATTCTTCATCTAATTTCAAAATTTCTTTCAAATCTGAATGTTGAGTTGCTTCGTACGCTAATTTTACAAAAGCACCATCATTATATTTCAGATTATATTTCATCATATTTTCTACAAACTCTTGCGCCGTTTGTTTGTTATTGACGATTCCATTCTGAATATAAGTTTCTAATCCATTCGAATGCGTATAAGCACCAATCGGTAAAGTAGGATCAGAAATATGTAATAAACTTGCTAAAAATTCTTGTTTCATTCTTTATCTTTTTACGATAATTTTATTTTCAGATTTTTTGTAGACATTGAACCTCCTACTTTGGTTTCGCGATGATGATCTACATTGGCATTCAATAGATGTAGGAGTTTTAAATCTTGAACTTTTGGATTGTAGCCAGATGATTCTAACCAGCGAAAAATGGTCAATTCGAAAGGCATAAGCAACAAATCATTTTCATTGTAAAGTGGTAAATGTTTGTTTCCTATTTCGTGGCAAAGTGCGCTCATTTCGAGAATAGATTGAGGAGAAAGTACAATCGTTTTGGTTTCTAAAACATTCACAACAATTGCCGTTTCGTCATCCATAAAAAGAATATCACCATCGTGCAAACGTTGTTTATCTTTCAAAAATTTGATCGCGACATCTTTTCCACCTCTTGTTCTTTTGCGTTGAATTCTTTTGGTTGTTTCGTACCAATCTAAATCCAAATAATCAATTGATTGTAAAATTGATTGTTCTGCAACAGTTCCTATTCTCTCATTAATAATCATCTTGCTTAATTTTTTCTTCTAAAATCGATATTTTTAGATACGCCCATTCCAAATGCAGAGCCATTAACTCCAGCAACAGATGTTTTTGTCCAACCTTCTTTTGATTTTGTTTCTAACAGCGAAAAATCTGCAAATCTAAATTTCAGTCCCCAGCCGCCGCCTAAAACAATCCCAATCATAGGATAACCTCTCAATCGAAAACCATTAAAATTTTCCATAGATGCTGTTGTTTCAGACAATTGTTGTCCCCAAACATAATGCACATCAAAATGCGCAATTAGCGTAAAATATTTTCCAAGCGCCAAGGACGGACTATACCAAATCCCTGTTTCATTTTGTTTGCTTACAACTTGATGATTGATATTATCTTCTGTATATGCGTAGTTAACCCCAATCGCATCATTATTATTAAAGAAATATCCTATACCAATCGGAGCACTTGAGACGTTACTACTACGACCAGATGGCGACGTAACTTTAGAATAATCCAATGAACCATATAGTGAAAATTGTCCTTTTGGACCTTCATCATTGTCTTTCAATCTCATTCCTCCTAAGATTTGCCCGTTCATTTTCCCTGAAATCAATGACATTCCAATTACTGCAATTGAAAAAACTATTTGATTAAAATTTATCATTTATACTTAAAAACCTGATTTTTTTATTTCATTAAAAAATTTGAAAAGGCTCAGCACGTTGTCTGAGCCTATTTTTAATAATTAGAATAAATAATACAATTGAGCTAAAGGAACTACTTCCGATGGTTCGCATGTAATATATTCTCCGTCAACATATACTTTATAATTTTCTGCATTCACTTCGATATTTGGTGTTTTATCGTTGTGAATCAAATCTTTTTTACCAATATTTCTACAGTTTTTAACAGGTAAGAAAACTCTGTTCAAATTATAGCTGTCAATTGTTCCGTTATCGATAGAAGCCTGAGAAACAAATGTGATATTCGTTTTCTGAACTGCTTTACCGAAAGAACCAAACATATTTCTGTAAATAACTGGTTGTGGAGTTGGAATAGATCCATTTGGATCTCCCATTTTACTACCTGCGATAAATCCTCCTTTCAAGATCATTTCTGGTTTAACACCAAACATAGCTGGTTTCCAGATGACTAAATCGGCAATTTTACCAACCTCAACAGATCCAATATAATCTGAGATTCCGTGTGCAATTGCAGGATTGATTGTATATTTTGCGATGTAACGTTTTGCACGGAAGTTATCATTGTCATGACCTTTATCTTCTGCAATTTCTCCACGTTGATCTTTCATTTTACTTGCCGTTTGCCAAGTTCTTGAAATTACCTCACCTGGACGTCCCATTGCTTGAGAATCTGAACTCATGATACTGAAAACACCCATATCATGTAAAATATCTTCGGCAGCAATTGTTTCTGGACGAATACGAGAATCAGCGAATGCTACATCTTCAGGGATATTTTTACTCAAATGGTGACAAACCATTAACATATCCAAGTGCTCATCAATTGTGTTAACTGAATAAGGACGAGTTGGATTTGTAGACGCTGGTAATACATTTGGATACATCGCAGATTTGATGATATCTGGCGCGTGGCCTCCACCAGCTCCTTCTGTATGGAATGTATGAATAACACGACCATTGATCGCTTCCATTGTATCTTCTAAAAAACCTCCTTCGTTTAACGTATCGGTGTGGATCGCAACTTGTACATCATATTTATCTGCAACTTTCAATGCTGCATCAATTGTAGATGGTGTTGCACCCCAGTCTTCGTGAATTTTTACTCCTAAAGCTCCAGCTTCTATTTGCTCTTCGATTGGCTCAACAGTTGCACAGTTTCCTTTTCCGAAGAATCCAAAGTTCATTGGAAAAGACTCAGTCGCTTCCATCATTTTTTGAATATTGAATTTTCCTGGCGTAACCGTTGTTGCATTAGAACCATCATTAGGTCCTGTACCTCCACCAATCATTGTTGTAATACCACTGAATAAAGAAGTATTAATTTGTTGTGGAGAAATGTAATGAATGTGTGTATCGATACCACCAGCTGTCACAATCATTCCAGCTCCATTGTGTACTTCAGTCGAAGCTCCGATAATCATTCCTTCGGTAATTCCGTCCATTGTATCTGGGTTACCAGCTTTACCAATACCAACGATTTTACCATCTTTGATACCGATATCTGCTTTTACAATTCCCCAGTGATCAATAATAATTGCACGAGTAATACAAAGGTCTAAAACACCTTCTGCACGCAATTTTGTAGAGTTTTGTCCCATACCATCACGTACAGTTTTTCCTCCTCCAAAAATTGATTCATCACCATAATGTCCAAAATCTTTTTCAATTTCGATAATAAGATTTGTATCTCCTAAACGTACTTTATCTCCCGTTGTAGGGCCTAAAATATTGGCGTATTGTTTTCTGTCTACTTCTAAACTCATTTTAAAGACTTTTAAAATTGTGAGATTTCATATTCTCTAATGCTTGTTGTTTTTGCTCGTCTGATTCTATAGAACCTTGAACCAAATTGCTGAATCCGTACATTTTTTTGTCACCAGCGATTTCTACTAATTCAACTTCTTTTTCTTCTCCTGGCTCAAAACGAATAGCTGTACTTGAAATAATGTTTAATCGTTTTCCGAAAGCAGCTTCACGATCAAAAAGCATCGCTTTATTTACTTCGAAAAAGTGGAAATGAGAACCAACTTGTATTGGTCGATCTCCTGTATTAATCACATTAATTTTTACCGTATCTCTACCTTCGTTACAAACAATTGTTCCTTCTTTTACAAAAATTTCTCCTGGTATCATTTTCTTTTATTTTTTAGAATTAACGAATAGGATTATGAACCGTTACCAACTTTGTTCCGTCAGGAAAAGTCGCCTCCACTTGTACATCGTGTATCATTTCTGCAACTCCTGGCATTACATCGTCAGTTGTTAAGATGTTTGCACCTTCTTGCATCAATTCTGCAACTCGTTTCCCATCTCTTGCACCTTCCAAAATAAAGTGGCTGATAAGCGCAATAGATTCTGGATAATTTAATTTTACGCCTCTTGCTTTACGTTTCAACGCAAGCTCTCCAGCAGTATGTAACATTAGCTTTTCTAATTCGCGTGGTGTTAAATGCATTTTTTTATTTTTTAAAAAATTAGATATTTATTCTACACATTGATGTAAACAATTTGTGTATGAATATGTTGAATTTTGACAATAAGAATCCTTCATTGCTTTGTTAAAAACAATGAAATCTATTGTAGATTAATAAAAATTAATTATTTGTAATCGATTTGTAGCGAATGAAATAAGATGTATTTCGGTAATTTTTTTAAAGTCTTAACTTCAACTGTTTCCGATATTTTTTGATAAAAGGTTTGATGAAAATAAATAGCCAAAAAGCGAACAAACAAATCACAATCGAATGTAAAAATTTCTGATTCTGATTTATTTTCATCAACTGATAATAGATTGAAATTATTAAATTGAGTAGATAATTTTGTTCCACAATCTATTTGTTCTGTGTGTTCTCTATGCGACTCGACAAGACTTCTCGTTTGAGAAAACTTCGAGATACTTATTACAAACGTAATAAATAACATTAAAAATACTATAGAGAAAACCTTTTTCATTAATGATGTAAAATTAGACGTTTTACTTTGTTCGTTTCTTATTTAAAAAATCAGATAAATATTCAAAAACGTGACAATTTTATTCTTTTTGACTATTCTAAAACCTTTGATGAATAAAATTTAATCTTACTTTAAAATGATTAATGTATTTAATTTCAATATTTTAATTATTTATTAAAATAAATCATTACCACCCGAAATCACTTATTTAATTTCTACGGAAGCTTCCAAACCAAATCAACTGCAACATAATGCACACCCGATTTAGCTTCTGAATAATTCCTAATCAAGTTGTTAACATAACCAATATCCATCGTCAACGGAGAATTCGGAATTTGGAACATATAATAAAGTCCCAAACGCGTTTCTTTGTACGCATATTTTGTCCAATGTTTTTCCACATCGTTCATATAACTCGTCGCAAACAAACCTTCGGCACTAAGCGCTAAAGATTGCTTATTCTTATCAGAAATTGGATACGTTAATTGCGATTTTACACGTGTTCTTAACTGAAAATTTTCGTCAACTTCATTAAAATCAGCATCAAAAAACTTTCTGAATTCTTGTCTAATTGTATTCTTCCATTTCAACTTTCCTAAATTCGCAGTATACGCATAACGCCCATAAACTCTAAACTCCTGCTCTATTCCTTCTTTGTGAAAAGGTGCTTCGGAATCAAATTCATTTTGACGACGATAGCTTATCGCATAACTATATTGTTGATTAGACTTGTATTTATTGTAAATCTCATAATTCAAGACTAAAATTGCAGGTTTATCAACTGGATTATAATTATCTGGCGAACTTTTTCGTCCCATTCCAACATATGCAACCGCATATTTATTTCCTGTAGAATCTAACTTATGTTGCACGCCAAAAGCAGCCCAAGAAGCGGTTTTAGCTTTCCCTAAACCTGGAGGACTTAGTTGTCCAAAACTATTACTAATCGTGAATAAAAAGGCAGCAACAATGCTTATTTTGCGTGTAATTGAAATCATTTTTATGTTTTGTTTGTTTTATTTTTATTAGAATGAATAGCTTAACGTAGCCATCATATTACTTGGAGATCCAGGGAAAACGCGCGTGTAATCAATTCCTCCTTGGAAATAATATTTGTCGAAAATATTGTTGAACTGTACTGAAATTTTTAATGGGTTCAAATCATAATAAATTGCAGCATTTACCACTGTGTAATCTGGCAAAAATCCCCACTCAGCATTACCTTGTGCATTTTTCCCAACAGAATTTTCCATACGTCGATCACTTACATAAGAAGCGCCAAGACCAAATCCTAAACCTTTGAACGTATCATGTAAAACCGAATATTTCAGCCATACATTCGCCATATTTTTCGGTGCATTTGGCAAAGGCATTCCAACTTCCGAAGCAACAGAAGAAGCTTTAACCTTTGTGTCTGTGTACGTATAATTGAAACTCATTTGTAAATTACGATGCAATTGTCCACGTAAATCAAGCTCCAAACCTTTCGAAGAAACTTTCCCCGATTGACGATAAACAGGAAAACCAGCATCGCTCAATTGTCCTGTTGGCATCATCATATCATTGCGTTGAATTTGATAAAGCGCTAAATCTATTTGCAATTTCTTCTTGAAAAATTCTGTTTTCAATCCTGTTTCTACTTGGAAACTTCTCTCTGATTTGAATGGTTTATCAGCACCATAATTTTTGTAATTTGCTACATAATCAGCAGCAATTGGCACATAACCTTGCGAATAATTAGCGAAATAATTTATTGTTGGCGTTACTTTATATGTCAATCCCACACGAGGTAACCATGTATCTTGAGTTGCTGAATAAGGCGTTTTTGGATCTGCACTTTCTGATGTATAATGCTCGTAACGCAAACCAAATAACATTTCTAATCGATTAAACTTTACCTGATCTTGTACATAAACGCCTGTTGTTTTGTAAGAACTCAAAAATGGAAAAGACGCTTGTTTTAACCATTTGTAGGAAGATAAATCTTTCGATTCGTAAATTGGATGATTCAAATCAAATGTCAACGGAACAATTTCTCCATTCACCTCTTTGCTTCTCGCTTCTTTCTGCTGATTGTCCGCATCTGGCTTATATTGCGCATAATCAACACCAAAAATTATATTTTGTTTTACTTGTCCTTTTTGCAATTTATAATTCAAAAAAGCAACGGCATTATCTGTATAATCAGTCGCTTCACGAGACAAGAAACGCATGTTTACAATTGTGTTATATGGTGCATCTGCAAAACTATTCAACGTTCTGTGTTCGTTTAATTTTTCTTTATAAATTGATTTCGAATAATTAAGCGTTAATGATAAATTGTCTAGAATCTTTTGTGTCAATTTTGTACGAAATGAAAATGTTTCTGTTTTGAAAAAATCTGATGGTTGAGACAATGTAAAAGAACGATTGATTGCATATAGATCTGTTTGTTTCACACCCATTCCACGATCCAAATAACCATCAAAATTGTCGTACGTCAAATCCACATCGATTTGTGTTCCTTTTCTTGGTTTGAACGTAAAAGATGGCGCTACTGAAACTATTTTTTGATTGTTATTTTTTCTGAATGTTTTACTTGTTTGGTAACCTGCATTCAATCTATAAAATAAATTATTACTCAATGGTCCACCAATATCCAAGGTTGTACGCAAAGTTTCAAAACTTCCTGATGAAAAACTGACAGCACCTTTGAAATCTTCCAATGGTTTTTTACTCACTAAATTAATTGTTCCACCTGGCGCAATATCACCAAATAACGTTCCTCCCGAACCTTTCAAAACCTCGATTCTTTCCAAATTAATCGTCAAAGGCGAATTGAAATAACTTGTTCCATAACCAAAACCAGAGCGCAAACCATTCACCAAACGCAAACTATTTCCGTATCCGCTGCTAAAACCTCTCAATGTATAATCGTCATAAGATGAAGCTTGATTAACACCCGATAAATCATGCACCATATCCGAAACTTTAAACGCTTGTTTATCGTCCATCAATTGGCGATTCGCAATACTAATTGTCTGTGGTAAATCTTTCAGATTTCCATTCAATTTTCCATCAAAAGTGATCGTATGTTGATAATATGAATTCTTTTTATCCGAACTAATTAAAACTTCTCCTAATTGTGTCGATTCCTTTGATAAATAGATTTTAAGACCTGTTTGCTCGTTCCAATTTTGTTTTGTAATCACAAAATTTGTTGAATTCAAACCATCAGCCATAATCGAAATTGTCAACGGAAGTTGAACTTCTTTTTCGAATTTAAACTCTCCATTTTCAGCAGTTTCTACGTTGTACGTGTCATTTTCAATCGAAATAATTGCATTCGAAATTGGTTGGTCTTCTTGATTTAGAATTTTACCAAAAATCATTTTTGCTTCTTGTGCAGTAGCTGTTATTCCAAGAAAAATGAAAAAACTGAACGTGATAATTTTATACATGAAAGATGTTTTCATTTTGAGAAATATTATTTTTTAAATCAATTGTACCAATCTCTTTTTGCATGTGATAAGTCGGAAAATTTGATTCTTCGCAAAACATCATCAAATCAAAACCTTGTTTCAACCAAAACTCATACGCTCCTGGTAAACTTGGATGCGTGTGCAAATACAAACGATGAATATTTTTTTGATGCGCTTGTTTTTCCAATTCCTGAAACAATTGCGTTCCCAAACCAAATCGACGATAAGCTGGTTCGACAAACAAACGAGCAACCTCAACCGTTTTTTCTTTACCAACAGAAAGATGAGGAAAACGATAATCGAAAGGCATCATACCGATAACGCCAATAATTTTATTGTTTTCATCACGCGCCTGAAGAAAAATTCCTGTTTGGCTTTCGATGTAATTTGATATAAAATTCAACAAGTCTTTTGGAACAATTGTCGGATCTAATGTTGGAAATAAATCGCGTCTAAACTCGATCACATAAGGCAATATTTCTTCGACCTGATGAGTTTCAACAGGTGTAATTTTTATATTTTTCATTCAATTTTTATTTTAATTGTGGCACAAACAATTGTTTTCCTTGATGAGTTAAATTCAATAAAGGCAATTGATACGTTTCTTGCAGAATATTTTTAATTTCTTCTTGATTATAATTTTCTAAATCAACCAATTGATGATTTTTCATCATATAAAATTGATCACCATACATAAATGCCAAATTAGGATCATGCATCACACAAAGCACTGTTTTTCCTTGCTTGACAAGTTCTTGTAAGGTTTCTAAAACCAAAACTTGGTAATGTAAATCCAAGTGATTCGTTGGTTCGTCTAACATCAAAACATCTGGATTTTGAACCAAAACACGACACAACAACACCAATTGTCTTTCTCCACCAGAAAGCGAAGTATAAGCTTTGTCTTTTAAATGCCATAAATTAAACTTCGTCAACATTTCTTCAACAATTTGATAATCTTCATTTTTAGGAGAAAATCTCGAAAAAGAAGCGCGACCAGTCATCACTACATCAAAAACTTTGAACGGAAAAGTAGTTTGATGAAACTGCGTCATAAAACCTAAACGAAGCGAAGATGATCCAATTTTTATCTTTCTACGTTCTTCATTTCCAATGAAAACATTTCCGTCGTATTTCTTCTCCAAACCTGCAATGATGTTAAACAAAGTTGATTTTCCACTTCCGTTTTTTCCCATCACAACAGATAATTTTGCTTCAGAAAAATTGACATTTACATCATTCAGAATTTTATCTTTTCCGTACGTAAACGATAAATTTTGTATGTTAACTATTGCTTTCATTAGTTCCAATTTGCTGCGTTTTTTCTCATCAGATAAATAAAAATTGGTGCACCAATCAACATTGTAAAAACACCAACCGGAATCTCAAAAGGCATTACCGTTCTCGAAAAATCATCGATTACTAAAAGAAGAGTTCCGCCAATACTAATATTTGCCCAAACCGTTTTTTCGTTATTTGGTCCAAAAAACATTCGACTAATATGTGGAACAATTAATCCAAATAAACTTATCACACCAACTGCAGCAACACAAGCGGCTGTAATTAAAGTTGCAACACCTATCAAAACAACCTTCAAAAGTCCTGGTTTTACGCCAACTGCAAGCGCTTCTTCATCGCCCAAAGACAATAAATTGAGTTTCCAACGGAATAAAATAATAATGGTTAAACCAATTAAAATCGGATAAAAAGCAATTTCTACTTTTTCCCAAGAAGCTGTATGTAAATTTCCCATCGTCCATTGCACAATCATTTGCAATTTGTATGGATCGCTGATGTATTGTAAAAGTGTCAAAACAGCTGTAAAAACTCCAGAAATTATCATTCCTGATAAAACCATATTGATTAACGAACTTTTGACGTTTGTTTTAGAAATTAAATACGTTAATAAAACAGCGCAAATTCCAAATACAAATGCTGAAATATTGATAGATAATACAGGAACAACCATTGCTAAAGCTGCGCCAACAGCAGAACCAGATGATATACCTAATGTAAATGGATCTACAATTGGGTTTCTGAAAATTGCCTGTAAAACATTTCCAGAAGATGCCAAAGCTGCACCAACAATAAACGTTAATACAATACGAGGTAAACGAACTTGCCACAAAATAGTTTCTATACTTGATTGAGGTAAATTAGTTGTTCCCGAAATTAACTTGCTCATTGCAGATGAACTGTAACGAATCAACTCCGAAATACCTACAAAATTCGTTGCGCCCATTGTCATAGAAAGAATGACAACCGTAAGTGGTAAAATCAAAAGTAGACCGTAAGATTTCAATTTAGATTGCATTTTTCTTGTATAAATCTGGTTTTTGGTACAATTGCATGATATCATTTTGTACCTCTTTATCTAATTGTTCCGTCGAATAAGCCGAAGGATAACACCAATTGCGAAGTTGTTTGGCAAATAATAAAAACTTAACTGTATGCGGATCGTAATAAAACGCAGGATTCATAGCGAAAACTTGTTTTGATTTTACCGCTGGCAAAGCATCCAATTCTTTTAGTTGATACACCTCATCAAGGCTCGAATTCCAAAGAACAATCAAATCTGGATTCCATTTATAGATCGATTCTGCACCAACATTTGGCGATTCCATTTCTAATGGACAAGCATTTTCTGCACCCGATAATTTGATCGCTAAATCTAATAAAGTTCCTTTTCCAGATGTCGAAAAAATACGTCCTTTAGACCACGCATAATAGACTTTTTTAGGTTTTTCATTTACAGAAGCTTTCAACTTTTTAGCCTCTGCTTTTACATAAGAAACCACTTCTTCTGCACGCTGTTTTTTTCCTAATAAAGTTCCCATTCCAAGCAATTCTTTGTAAATCTTATCTTGACTTAAACTTGAAACGGTAAAAACTGGAATATTTAATTCTTCTAATTGCTGAATTGTTTCGATATTTTGTTCATAAACAATCGCTAAATCAGGTTGCAAACCAACAATTGTTTCGATATTACTTGATCCACCTCCAAAAGTTGGCGTCGCAATTGTTTTATTTTTAATTCGCTCATCTAATTTTGCATAGAACTCAAATTTATCTTCATTCTGAAAAACTTGTTGCGGAATTCCAACCACTTTATCTTCGGCGTGCAACATGTAAATTTCGTCCAAAGAAGGTTCAAAAAGTACAATCACTCGTTTTGCTTCTTGTGGTAACAAAACCATTTTTCCACGACTATCTTCCGCTTTTATTTCACCTTGTCGTTCGCTCTTTTTTGAAGAAGAAGAATGACAACTTTGAAAGAAAATAAAGAATGATAAAATAAGGGTTATACGATGAAATATTTTACAATTCATGGTTTAATTTTTTACCAAATTTTTTAATAAAAATTCACTGATTAATTGTGCTTCGACAAGTTGTATTTTATCTTGATAACGAGTCAAAAGTTGCTCGTACATACGACCATCATAAGGAAGCAAAAGTTGATTATCGTCGTCGTTTTTCCAATAAATAGGAAGGTGACGATTGCCAACGAAGTAACAAAAATCAGCGGCATCGGACTTCGACTTTGCAGAAAACTGAATACACAAACAAGGTTTTATGTAAACTAAAGCTATTAATTTGTTTTCATGAAATAATCGATCGCCGTTCTGCCACTCATTTTTAGTTTGTAATCGAAGTTCTAATGTTAAACCAGCAGTTGTTTTTCTCGTAATTTTTTGTTTTCGAATCTCAAACCATTCAATCGTTAATTGATCCAAAATATTTTCCACTTCTTCAGTTTTTGACTGAATTTCATCTATAATTACCAACTGATTTTCCATTGTTTCGATCTATTATTTTTGTTGTGCAGCTTCTTTTTTCAACTGAACTTTCTCTTTCAACCATTGACACCATTCGTCAATTCCTTCTCCATTCAACGTACTGATTGTTTGCACTTCTAAGTTTGGATTAACCTCTCTTGCATCCTTTGTAACCGCCTCGATAGAAAAAGGAACATATGGTAATAAATCTGATTTAGAAACCAACATCAATTCACTTGTTAAGAACATACGTGGATATTTCTTTGGTTTGTCATCACCTTCAGTTGTAGCGATAAGTGTAACACGATAATCTTCACCTAAATCAAAAGCAGATGGACAAAGAAGATTTCCTACATTTTCGATAAATAATAAATCTGTTCCATCCAAATTAATATGATCCAAAGCTTGTAAAATCATTTGCGCTTCGATATGACACATTCCGCCTGTTACAATTTGTAAAGCATTGATTCCTACTTCGCGCATACGAACTGCATCACGCTCCGTTTCTGGATCACCAACTAAAACAGAAATATTCAATTCTTTACTCAAACGTTTTCCAATTTCTTGTAACAACGTTGTTTTTCCTGATCCTGGAGACGAACAAACATTGATGATACAAACATCTTTCAGACGTTCGCGAATTGCATTTGCAACATAATCGTTGGCTTTTAATAAATGTAAAGTTGTGTTGTCGCATTGAACAGATCCTACTCTATTCCCAAGACTTTTTGGATTTTGTGTATTTGTTGACATAATTGAAATATGTTTAATGATTATTTATTTTTAAAGATGACTTGCGAGATAAAAAGCTCATTTCCTTTGACAATTGTGCTGGATGGTGTTGAACAATCTTCGCAAACAAATTTGTGATAGTTGACTTTGAAATTTTTGTGACATTTTTCGCAATACGCTACAATTTCATTGACCAAAACCTCTAGCTCGATTTCATTATAATTTTGGTTATCAGCTATAAATGCATCAAATGCATTTTGAATTAAAACAGGTTGAACATTTGATAAAAGTCCAGCTGTAATTTGAACTTTTTCTATATCTTCTATCTTCGAATCATAGTGCTCGTTCAACGTATCAAATATGTCTTTGACAATACTTAATTCGTGCATAATTTTTAATTTTTGTGAATAGATTACCTCTTTCTAAACAAAATGAATGCTTAGAAAATAGTTATATATAAGGAAACTTCGTGTTTATCAGATAAATGGTAAACCGTAGATATAATGCCTCAAAAGGCAAATTTTATTAGTTGAAGTAGAAAATAAATCAGAAAAAACACGAACACAAATCTGCTGATTAAAATTAAATTTAACATCTGCGTTGATAAATTCATCAAAAGAAAAATCATTCGTTTTAGACTCTTCTATCATTGTGTTGAATATCACTTTCTCTGAATCGTGAAATTTTGAAGTTAGATTTTCGACATTTTTAGGTGCATGATTTTGATTTGTTTTGTTGACATTAACTAACAGAACAAATAAAAGAAGTACAGCTGCTATGTAACTAATCGCTTTCATTTCGAGTGTAAAGGTACTACAACATTCTACCCAAAGGATTATTCAAAATAGAGGATAAATGTTCAAAAACGTTACAAATCAATAAAAATTATTTCGTTTACAAAAACGAATTTAAAATTGTTTATCGATACATTTTTATTGTTTTACAATAAATTTATTTTGTAATTCAAAATATTTATATTCAATTTGAAAAATAAATAATTACTAAATATGGAAACTAAATTTTATTTAAAAATATTCAAATGAAACAAGAAAACGATTTAACGATATAAATTATGGCGATTATTATCAATTTAGATGTCATGATGGCAAAACGAAAAATGTCGCTAAATGAATTGAGTGAAAAAGTTGGTATTACGTTATCCAACTTATCTATCCTAAAAAATGGAAAAGCTAAAGCAATTCGTTTCGAAACTTTGAATGCAATTTGCAAAGCTTTAGATTGCAAACCAGGTGATATTATTGACTATATGGAAGATTAAAACAAAAAAAGGAACTCAATATTGAGATTCCTTTTTATATTTTTTTAAATAATTTCTTACTTAATCGTGATTTCGTTTCGGTTTAATTGAAGAAAACCTTCCTTTTCTAAAGCTTTTAATAAACGAGAAATAACAACACGAGAAGTATTGAGCTCATAAGCAATTTCTTGATGTGTTTTTACCACAACTTTACCTTTGTTGATACTTGCGACATCCAACAGATATTTCTTCAAACGTTCGTTCATATCATTAAAAGCTAAATTGTCAATCGCTACCAACATTTCCTCCATTCTATTATTGTAACTATCAAAAATAAAACGTCTCCACGATGGGTATTTTGCCAACCATTCGTCCATTTTTACAATCGGAATCATCACCAGTTCTCCATCAGTTTCGGCTACAGCACGTATTTTACTTTGTTTATCACCCAAACAACACGCCATCGTCATAGCACATGTATCACCTTTTTCGAGAAAATACAACAACAGTTCTCCTTCATCAAAATCTTCGCGCATAATCTTGATTGCACCACTCAAAAGAATTGGCATTCCTTTGATAAATTGGTTCAAATCTATCATCACATCATTCACTTTAAATTCTATCAAAGATCCTAATTCATCGATTTCATTCAATAATTCTTCTTCAAATTGATATGGATAAGTTGTTTCTATTTTCTCTTTTATCATGTTTAATGTGGGATTTTGTTTCTAATTTTTCCGTAAAGAAAGGTACCGATTAATGCACCTAAAATTGTAATTAAAATTGGATAAACTCCCGCGCCTAATAACACAAATATTGGTCCAGGACAAGCGCCAACTAAAGCCCAACCTAATCCGAAGAAAATTCCTCCGATCAAATAACGAGCAATTGATTTCGTTTTGGGTTGAATCACAATTTTTTCACCATCGATATCTTTTACTTCTTTCTTTTTCATCCATTGTATTCCAATCAAACCTGCAACCAAAGCCGAACCAATAAATCCGTACATGTGGAAAGATTGAAAATTGAACATTTCGAAAATGCGAAACCAAGAGGCCGTTTCTGCCTTGTACATGGTTACACCAAAGATAACACCTAATATGATATAAACTAAACTTCTCATGAGATTAAAAAATTAAAGGAAACAAAACGTGAACCATCAAAAGTCCACCGATAAAAAAGCCGATAACAGCGATTAATGAAGGTAACTGCAAATCACTTAAACCCGAAATCGCATGCCCAGATGTACAGCCTCCTGCGTAGCGCGTTCCAAAACCAATTAATAATCCACCAACAAATAATAAAGCAATATTTTTAACAGACATCGTTTCAAAAATTTCGGTTGGAGAATATGCTTTTCCTGCACTTTCGAATCCCATTGCATTCAATTTTGTAATTGTAGCTTCTGAAATTTCAGGTATTTGATTATCTGATAAAAAATGTACCGAAACAAAACCTCCTATTACTGAGCCAACTAAGAATAATAAATTCCATTTTTGAGCTTTCCAATCAAACGAGAAAAAATCACATGATTTTCCTCCTCCCAAAGCTGAACAAATCGTTCTGAAATTTGATGAAAATCCAAAACTTTTTCCGAAATAAATCAATAAAAGCATTACAATTGCGATTATTGGTCCGCCAATATACCATGGCCAAGGTTGTAAGATAAATTCCATTTTGTATTTTTTCTAAAACGTGTACAAAGTTGGTAAATCAAAATTAAAATGAAAGTTACAAATGTTACAGTTTACTTAAGATATATTATTTCAAAATCAATCCAAGAATTTTATACATTTGATCATTAATGAAAAAAATCAATAAACGAAAAGTTTTAAAACGAATGCTTTACTTCCTATTAAGTTTGATTGTAATTCTTGTAATTGCAACTTTCGCGGTTCTACAAATGAATACTTTTGGTGCTGATGCAACTGGAAAACGATTGGAACGAATAAAACAATCGAAGTTGTATAAAAATGGACAATTTCAAAATATTCATCACACGCCTGCATTTGCTGAAAGTTTTGATACCAAAAAAGTGATGTGGGACTTTTTCTTTGGTGCGAAAAATCCAAAACTTAATCCTAAAGATTCTATTCCGCATATTCAAACAGATATTAAAGCGATCAATAAAAACGAAAATGTGTTTATTTGGTTGGGACATTCGTCTTATTATTTTCAATTGAATGGTGTTAATTTCCTAATCGATCCTGTTTTTAGTGATTACGGTTCGCCTTTACCAATTTTCAATAAAGCATTTAAAGGAGCAAATACGTATCACGCAAAAGATTTCCCAAAGATTGATTATTTGGTTATTTCACACGATCATTACGATCACTTGGATTATGAAACAGTGAAAGAATTACGTCCAAAAGTGGAGAAAGTGATTCTTCCGCTTGGAGTTGGCGCACATTTCGAGAAGTGGAATTATCTACCAGAACAATTAATCGAAGAAGAATGGAACACAAGCGTTTTATTAAAAAATGACTTAAAAATTACTTTTACACCAGCTCGTCATTTTTCTGGTAGAAAATTTAAACGAAATACAACACTTTGGACTTCTTATGTATTGGAAACACCTACGCAAAAAATATTTTTAGGTGGTGACAGCGGTTATGATACGCATTTCAGAGAAATTGGAGAAAAATATGGTCCGTTTGATTTTGCAATTCTCGAAAATGGTCAATATAATGATGCGTGGAAATATATTCATGCTTTACCAACAGATTTGCCTGTAATTATCAACGATTTGAAAACAAAACATATTATTCCTGTACATGCTGCAAAATTTGCTTTGGCAAAACATGCTTGGGACGAACCTTTGGAAAAAATTATAGAGAATGGTAAGCAAAATAAGCTCGATATTTTGACGCCTATGATTGGTGAACCACTAAATTTGAACGATTCTGTCTTCAACTTCAAAGAATGGTGGAGGGATTAAAACATTTATTCCCGAATAATATTCGAAATATTTTTTAAATCTTTAAACAATATTCGAAATTATTGATTTATAATAAGTTTATTCTGAATTATCTTCAGAAAACCATTTGTATTCCGTAATTTTGGCAACTGAAATTTAACTTTAAACAAAAAAATAAACAAAATGGAACTGAATAGAGAACGTCTATTGGAATTGGTGCAAAAATATGGTGCGCCCTTGTATGTATATGATGCGAACAAAATTAGATCGCAATATGAAAAGATGACAAATGCATTTTCTACAGTCAAACGTTTAAAGTTAAATTATGCATGTAAGGCGAACACAAATCTTAATATTTTAAAGTATTTCAAATCACTTGGTTCAGGATTGGATACGGTTTCTATTCAAGAAGTAGAATTGGGATTAATGGCAGGTTTCAAACCAAAAGAAATCATTTATACGCCAAATGGTGTTTCGTATGCTGAAATTAAAAAAGCAATTGATTTAGGTGTTCGCATCAATATCGATAACCTTTCTGTTTTAGAAACATTTGGTCAAGATTTTCCTAAATATCCAGTTTGTGTGCGTATTAATCCACATATTATGGCAGGTGGAAATGCAAATATTTCGGTTGGACATATTGATTCAAAATTCGGAATTTCTATTCACCAATTACCACATATCAAACGTGTTGTAGAAAATACAGGTTTACATTTGGATGGTGTTCACATGCATACAGGTTCTGATATTTTAGATATTGATGTTTTCTTACAAGGAGCTGAAATTTTATTTGAAGTTGCAGCAGAATTCAAGAATTTATCTTACATCGATTTTGGATCAGGATTTAAAGTTCCTTACTATCCAGGCGCAGACGAAACAGATATTGAATATTTAGGAGAGCGTTTATCAGCTCGTTTCAATGAGTTCGAAAAAGCGTACGGAAAACCTTTGACATTAATGTTCGAGCCAGGAAAATATATGGTTTCTGAAGCAGGATCTTTCTTAGCAACTGTAAATGTTGTGAAACAAACAACTTCTACTGTTTTTGCAGGAATTGATACAGGTTTCAACCATTTAATTCGTCCAATGTTTTATAGTGCTCATCACGAAATTGAAAATATTTCAAATCCAGAAGGTCGTAGCCGTTATTACACAGTTGTGGGATATATTTGTGAAACAGATACGTTTGGATCGAATCGTAAAATAAATGAAATTAGCGAAGGAGATGTGTTGTGTTTCCACAATGCTGGAGCATATTGTTTCTCGATGGCTTCGAACTACAATTCGCGTTTCAAACCTGCGGAAGTCTTGTTAATTGACGATAAGGATTATTTAATTCGTCGTCGCGAAACAATTCAAGATTTAATCGCAACAACAGAGGATATAAAATTCTAAGCTCAGAATTTTTATATATTTTTATAGTATTTTAAAGCTCAATTCAAGGATTGGGCTTTTTATTTCCCTAACTTCAGAGGTTTGCTAAAAAATATATCATGTATAACACTTCTTACTAAATTTTGTTCATATGTTTTTGAATCATCATATTCGTAAGGAATTCATTTCTCAACTGGCTTTAAAGGAGAAACATCTTGTTGTTGATTTGTATAATTTTTGATATAATCTTGCATCAATTCATTGTTCTTTTCAAGTGATAAATCTTGTGAATATTTAAAATCAAAATATCCAGATTGTTGAGCAAAATTCATCAACAATTTATTTTTTAAATTATCATTCTGAGCAACTTCTTGCGCAAAAAGAGCAATTGGAAAAAGAAAGAATAAAAGTGGTTTCATTATCAATCATTTACTTTTTTAAAGTTATGAAAATATTTTGAAGATATAATCTATCCAATTTTAAAAACTTTACAATGACATTCGTCTTATGCAATTCGAAATGAATTAAATACTTTTGCCTCAAAGTTAGTATATGGAAGAAAAAAAAGACAAACGAAGTACCTCTCAAAAATTAATAGACGATGCTTTCTTCCTATTTTTGATGATTCTTGGAGCTTTTTGTGTGTTAATAATTCTTGTTGTGGTCTAAAAAATGAAACTATTTGATACTTATTTTAGTTTCTATATTCTGAGTTGGATTTTCATCAAACTTACACGAATTTATTCCATAGAAATTGAGTATCTCAACCATTATTTGACAGATATTTTTGCCGTTCCTGCAATGACACATTTGGGAAGTTATATCATTTCGAAAGTAAAATACAACAATCAATTATATATTTACCCTACAAGTTATTTGGTCATTACAGCGTTCGTTCTCAGTTTTTTGTTAGAATTTCTTATGCCAAAATTTTCTTCAAATTACACAGCAGATATATTGGATGTTGTCTGCTATTTTATCGGAATTATTTTTTACTTAAAAATTCATAAACCATACTTAATTCAAAAATATACTACTTCTGAATTTACTCCGTCTTGAAAATTTTCATTCTACCAACCATAATAACCATAATCAATCCAAAACAAGCAAATAACGCATAAGAATATCTCAAATCAAAAGCTTCAGCAATATAACCAATCAGTGGTGGTCCCATCAAAAATCCTAAAAAAGAGATACTTGAAACCATTGCTAATGCAACGCCTGGATTTACATTTTTGTTTTTTCCTGCTACACTATAAACCGTTGGCACATTACACGCAACGCCCAATCCAACCATCATAAATGCAATTGTACACACAATAAATTGAGGAAAAAATACTGAAAGCATCAAACCAGAAAACATCAAAATTCCACTAATTTGCATCACGCGTTGTTTTCCGTATTTGCTGATAAAATAATCGCCTACGAAACGTCCTGTCGCCATCATCACCATAAACGAAGCATAACCAACGACAACTAAATTCTGCGGTGCTTTTACAATATCTTGGAAATAAACTCCACTCCAATCGAACATCGCACCTTCTGTTGCCATGCTCAAAAAACCAATAATTCCCAATTGAACCAAAACTGTATCTGGTTTAGAAAAAATAGATTTCTTTTCCTTTGTTGGAGCTGGCGTAGAATCGACTAAATATTTTTTATTAATAAACCAACTCAAAATGATTAGGCCATAAATAATCACAAAATGATAAAATGTATTCACATGCAAATTCATCATCAATAATCCAATCAAAGCACCCGTAAAACCAGCTATACTCCACGCTCCATGAAAAGATGACATAATCGATTTTCCATATATTTTCTCAACCTCAACACCTTGCGTATTCACCGAAATATTGCACATGTTTCCGATTACTCCAAAGAAAAATAACACAGCACCTAATTGATAAAAATTTTGAGCTAGACCTATGCAACAAAGTATCAAAGGATAAATTAAAACAACAATTCGTAAGACATTTTTGCTTCCAAATTTCGCTACTAATTTTCCGGAAAGTGCCATTGTACACAATTGACCAATCGGCATTAACAACAACAAAGTTCCTAATTGTCCTTCTGAAATTCCTAAATCTGATTTGATTGTCGGAATACGACTTGCCCATGAAGAAAAGGCTAAACCTTGCGAAAAAAAGAAAAGCGAAACAGCTAAACGAATGCGATTTTTTTGAGTTGATGATAATTCTGTTGATGAATGCATGGCTAAAAAATGATTTGCAAAGTTAAGCTACTCTCCCGAAATTATAAACTCAAATGCAAAATAGGATAAGCTTTTCCTTCACCATCTTTTTCAGAACGAGAAATAACCTTAAAACCTTGACTTAAATAAAAATCAATTGCTTGCTGATTTTGTTCATTCACATCGACAGATTTTACATGCAATTCTTGAATAGAAAAATCCAACAACGCCTTCCCTACTCCTTTTCGTCGAAAATCATTGTGAATAAATAACATTTCGAGATTTTGTTCTGCGACACCGACAAATCCTACCAATTGATTTTCTATCTCGTAACCAAACAAAGTTACATGCGGAAAATAATTTGGTAAATTTTCTTTATAATATTCGAAATCTTCTTTTGCTAAAAAATC
Organism: Empedobacter sp. GD03739; assembly: GCF_029843245.1. Lineage (NCBI taxonomy): Bacteria > Pseudomonadati > Bacteroidota > Flavobacteriia > Flavobacteriales > Weeksellaceae > Empedobacter > Empedobacter sp. GD03739. The sequence goes on from NZ_JAOCHX010000008.1 coordinate 61,050, forward strand.
GTGTGTGTTTAGTACTGCACTTTCCCAAATCTCTCTCAATCTCGGAAAATCTACTTCTTCAATTCTTCTAATCATGACTAAAATTAATTACAACAAAGATATAAACGACTCTTTTCAAAAAAAACAATAAAAATATTCTATTGAGAATCATTTTGTTAAAAATTATTTTAAAAATAATTGTTTTTAGAATTTGGAAAAACGAAAAAGCGTTCTATATTTGCACTCGCAATACCGCAATAAACTGCGTTATTGGAGAGTTGGCAGAGTGGTCGAATGCGGCAGTCTTGAAAACTGTTGAGGGTCACACCTCCGGGGGTTCGAATCCCTCACTCTCCGCGAAAAGCTTGAACACTGGTTCAAGCTTTTTTGTTTTCAAGCCAAACGAATAGATTTTATGAATATTCTTTTTGTGATAACTTCATCACGAATTCGCTTCCAACGCCATATTCGCTAAATACATCCAACGTTCCTTTTTGAGCTTCGATAAATTCTTTGCTAATAGCCAATCCTAAACCTGTACCTTCTTTGTGAGTGCCTGGTACACGAAAATAGCGGTCGAAAACTTTGGGTAAAAATTCGGTTGGAATCCCAATTCCTTCGTCTTTAACTTTGAAGGATGTTTCGGTTGTTGTTTGTTCAATAGTAATCCAAATTCGAGCATTTTCGTGAGAATAATGTATTGCATTTGAGATTAGATTTGATAAAACCCAAGCTGTTTTTTCAAGATCAACTTTTATAGATTCTAAATGATTTGGAATATTCGTTTCTATGATTAAATGCTTTTGTTCAGCTAAAGTTTGATTGGCTTTAACTGCATTTTCTACAATTTCGATAGGGAAAACTTCTGTTTTATTCATTTGAATTGTACCACTTTCTATCTGTGTTAAGTTGAGTAATTCTTTTGTTATTCGCAATAAACGATGTACATCATCGTCAATACTAGTTACCAAATCATTTTGTTCTTCGTTTAATGTTCCTATTTGCTTATTTCGAAGCAATTGCAAACTCATTTCCATAGATGAAATAGGCGTTTTAAATTCATGCGAAACTGTAGCAATAAATCGTGTTTTGGCTGCATCTAGTTCTTTAAATTCGGTAATGTTTCTAAGAATAATCACATGCCCAACAACTTGTTTTATCGTTTCTCCTGTTGGAATTATTTCGATGTGAAAAATTTCTTTGGTAAAAAATTGTTCTTTTTCATCCACTACAATTTGCAAAGGTTTTTCGTCTTTTATAATTTCTGTTTCGATATTTTGCAATAACAATCGAATCAAATCATTGTGCAAAGCCAAATCTTTACCTGCCTTATTTACCATTTGTTTAGCAGATAATCCTGTTACTTTTACAGCTTCATTATTCGCGAAAATTACTTGCATTTGTTCATCCAAACCAATTACAACATCGTGCATATTATTAATCAACGTTTCCATTCTTGTTTTTTGTTTTAGAATAGTTGCTAAATGACTTTCGTTGTATTCTTCTAATTTAGAAGCCATGGTGTTAAAAGATTGTGCTAAATCGCCAAATTCATCTTTTTTGTCTAAATACACGCGTTCTTTGTAATTATTCGAAGCAATTTCCTTGATACTATTCGTCAATTTTTGAATAGGATTTGCAATATTAGACGGAATCTTCATTAAAGAATTAAAGGCTATAAAAATACATGCGATACCTGTGAAAATGATTAATAAAATGGCTTGATTAGCGGTCTTTTCAGCAAATTCACTTTTAATTTCTATGGCTTGCATATTCATTTCCATCATTTCTAAAAGCGAAATTCTAACATCTTTTAATAGTTCTGGAGAATGATTTCCTTCTTTATAAGCATCAAATTTATCTCGAATCTGTTGATTCAATTCTTTTTCACCTTGTTCTGTTGCGTTTAATTCTTGATTTGCTAATTGCTTTTCAAACGATTTGGAATTAAAGTTTTCCGCATCATTTAAATTTCGCATCATACTTTTTGCATAAATCAACGAGTTGTAATTATCATGCAAAATATTTTGTGTATCATTTTTCAATGAATAAATAGACCTAGTTGCTACAGCTGCCAATAATACAATCAATAAAAACAGCAAGCCTAATCCTAAGCGAAGTTTAGTTTTAATTCTCATTTTGATAAAATAATCACATCAACATGTAACGAAGATAGTTTTTTTAGTAATTGATTAAATACATTCGTAGCCAAAATAATCTGGATTAAATTTAACTTTGGTTTTCCCAAGCAAACAGTGGTAATATTACGCAATTCAATTTGTTGAATGATAGCTGTAGAAACTCGTTGATTCTTTACTTTAATAATTTCAGCACCTAATTCTGTAGCTAATTTTAAATTATTGATGAGATGTCGTTGTTTGTCCAAAGCAATTTTATTAGGATGTTCTTTTGGCGTTTCTACGTACAATACAAACCAACGTGAATTATAATATCCAGCCAAACGAGCGGTTTTTCGAATAACAGTTTTGGCATTTTTATCATTGCTACTAATGCATGCCAAAAAACGCGACGGTTTTGCATAAACAGATGATACATATTCGGTTTCAACCTTTTTTTCTACATGAGAAGCAACTTCTTTTAAAGCCAATTCACGTAATTGTAAAATATTTGAAGGAATAAAAAAGTTGTTTAAAGCCGTTTGAATTTTATCTTTCGGATAAATTTTTCCTGTTTTTAATCGTTCAATTAAATCATCAGCTGTTAAATCTATATTTACAATCTCATCTGCTTGTTCCAAAATTATATCAGGAATTCTTTCCGAAACGTCAATTGTTGTAATTTCGGAAATACTGTTATTCAAACTTTCTAAATGTTGAATATTTACAGCAGAAATAACATTGATACCAGCATCTAAAATTTCCATCACATCTTGCCAACGTTTCGCATGTTTGCTTCCAAAAACATTAGAATGTGCTAATTCGTCCACAATAACAATTTCGGGTCTTTGTTTTAGGATTTCTTCCAAATCCATTTCTTCGACAGATTTACCTTTGTAGTAAATTATTTTTCGTGGAATTATGGTTAATCCTACAACAAGATTTTCTGTTTCGACACGTTTATGGGTTTCGATATATCCAATTTTTACATCGATTTTATTTTTTTGCAATTCGTGTGCTTCTTGCAACATACGATACGATTTTCCAACGCCAGCGCACATTCCAATATATACCTTAAACTTGCCTCGTTTCGATTTCCGAATCAAGGCAAGAAAGTCTTCTGCTGTATGTTGTGTTTCTTTTTCCATTTATAGTTTTAATGCTAAAGAAGTTGTGAAAAATGTTTCATTTGATACATTTTTATCATTTCGAAAATAGATATCATCTTTACTCGAAAAATTTCTAATTTCTGTTCTCCACATCAAATTATTTGTAAAATAATGATCTAAATTCAAAGAAAAGCCAACTGTTTTGAAACCATTTTGTGTATTCGTTGAGATTATTACACCTTTTTCGTCAGCATAATATTCGGCACGTGCAGTTGCAGACCATTTTTCATTGAATGTATATTGCCCAACTAAAATAGGACTGTACCAAATATTATAACTGTCTGATCCTTTCGATTTTTGTTGTGCACCAATATCAAAACCTGCGGTTATTGAAAGCTTTTTAATAGGTTTAAAAACAGCATAAAGATGATGGAAATAACGCATTTGACGCAAAGAATCAGGAGTATCGCTACCAATAAACGAACTGCTGTTGATCGAAAATTTTTCATTTGGTGTGTAAGTAATTTGATGTCCAAAAGCTGGTGTTGAATTACCATCAAGACGCTTGATACGTTGCCAACCATTTAAATAATGCAAACTCATTGCCCATTTGTTATTAGGCGAAATATAACTCAGCTTAACACCAGTTGAAAAATACGGTGAATTCTCTGCTTGAATACTTCGTGTAAGTGTTGCTACATTAGCACCAATTGCGCTTTCAAATCCAATGTGAGAAGGCATAATACCTGCATCTAGCCACAAGTTTTTATTCTTTGAAAGTTTGACACCAATATTTGCTTCGTAAATATTTCTTAAACCATCAGGTTCTGAAGCAAGGTTTGATTGCGTATAAGTTCCTGCCATTAAAGCAAGATTTCCTCGAATTCGTTCATCAGTGTATTGCAATTGAATTGTTCCGAAGTTTAAATTCACCTCATTGTGTCGATTAAACGAATACAAATAATTAGGAAGCTGATTATTTTTTGGTTGATTAAAATCGTACGTATAATAAACTTCTGCATAACCAGAAAGTTTTAATTTCTGAATAGAATCGTTTTGAGCTTGAACATTTAAACCCAAAATAAAAGAACCAAAAGCAAGTATTTTTTTCATTATTTCGATAATTTATCCAATTCGATATTCAGTTTTAAGACATTGATTTTATCAGGACCTAAACTTCCTAATAAAGGTTTTTCAATTTGGTTATCAATCAATTCTTTTACTTTTTCGGGATCTAAACCTCGTGCTTTTGTAATTCGATCAACTTGCACAATTGCTCCTTGAACTGAAATATTAGGATCTAAACCACTTCCACTAGCCGTAATTAAATCTACAGGAACGTCTTCTTTTTTTGCCGTTGGATTTTTTTGAAGAAAATCATTTAAGCGTTTTTCAACTTCTTGCAAATATTCTTCATTATTTGATCCTTTGTTACTTGCGCCAGAACCTGCTGCATTGTAATCTACAGCAGATGGTCGCCCCCAGAAATAATGATCTTTTGAAAACGATTGTCCAATATTTTCGTAATAGTGCTGATTGTTTTTATCGGCAACTAAAAAACTTTTTCCTTGATTTGGAGAAAGTTGGGCAATTCCCCACATAGCTAACGGATATAATACCATTAAAAGGAGCATTAAGCTAAATGTTAGTAAAATTGCTTTTATACTATTTTGTTTCATTTTGTATTAGTTTTAAAAATTGCTGTTTTGAATTTATTAATAGAATATTGAACTCCTTCAAAACAGCTCATTACATTAATTAAAAAAATATGGAAATAAAGATGTCGATTAGTTTTATCCCGATAAATGGAACGATGATTCCTCCAATTCCATAAATCAGTAAATTTCTTCTCAAAAGTGCACTTGCTCCAATTGGTTTGTATGGAACACCTTTTAAAGCTAAAGGAATCAAGAAAGGAATAATAATGGCATTGAAAATAACAGCCGATAAAATAGCGGTTTCGGGACTATGTAAATTCATGATATTCAATCCTTGTAAGGCTGGAATTGCGGTAATGAACAAAGCAGGTATGATGGCAAAATATTTTGCGACATCATTTGCAATACTAAAGGTTGTTAAAGTTCCGCGTGTCATTAATAATTGTTTTCCAATTTCAACAACTTCAATTAATTTGGTTGGATCATTATCTAAATCTACCATATTTCCGGCTTCTTTTGCTGCTTGCGTACCGCTATTCATGGCTACACCAACATTAGCTTGCGCTAGAGCAGGAGCGTCATTTGTACCATCGCCCATCATAGCAACCAAACGACCTTCGGTTTGTTCTTTTTTGATGTAATTCATTTTATCTTCCGGCTTTGCTTCCGCAATAAAATCATCTACACCTGCTTTTTCTGCTATAAATTTTGCAGTCATAGGATTATCACCTGTTACCATAACCGTTTTGATTCCCATTTTACTTAACCGAGTAAAGCGTTCTTGAATTCCAGTTTTGATAATATCTTGTAATTCGATCACTCCTAAAACTTGTTCATTTTGAGAAACAACTAAAGGTGTTCCTCCATTTTGAGCAATCTCATTGGCTTTCATTTGAATTTCGTTTGGAAAAGTATTTCCAGCATTTTCAACCAAATTTTTGATAGCATCTAGAGCTCCTTTTCGAATACGGATTTGATCAAAATCAATTCCTGAACAACGTGTTTCTGCGCTAAAATTGATGAAAATAGGATGTTGAATTGCGTATTTTAATGGATCTATCTGAACTAATTCTACAATTGATTTTCCTTCAGGAGTTTCATCACTCATCGAACTAAGCACTGCTGCTTTTTCTAAAGCTTCCATTTCTATTCCAATTGCAGGATATAAAGCTGTTGCTTTACGATTTCCGATTGTAATGGTTCCTGTTTTATCCAATAATAAAACATCTATATCGCCTGCTGTTTCTACTGCTTTTCCACTTTTTGTAATGACATTTGCGCGCAAAGCTCTGTCCATTCCAGCAATTCCGATTGCGGATAATAAACCTCCAATAGTGGTTGGAATTAAACATACAAATAATGAGATTAAAGCGCCAATGGTAATGGGAACATTTGCATAATCAGCGAAAGGTTTTAGGGTAACCATAACAATGACAAATACTAATGTAAAAGCAGCTAATAAAATGGTTAAAGCAATTTCATTTGGAGATTTCTGACGATTTGCACCTTCAACTAATGCAATCATTTTATCTAAAAAACTTTCTCCTGGTTGTGTCGTAACTTTGACTTTAATTCGATCCGAAAGAACTTTTGTTCCTCCAGTAACCGAACTTTTATCGCCTCCAGCTTCACGAATTACAGGTGCACTTTCTCCTGTAATAGCACTTTCGTCGATCGTTGCTAAACCTTCTATAATTTCACCATCGGTTGGAATTATATCTCCAGCTTCACAGATAAAAATCATATCTTTGATTAGAGCAGAAGACGAAATGATTTCACCATTTTCTAATTTAGCAGGCGTTTCTTCTCGCGTTTTACGTAAACTATCAGCTTGAGCTTTTCCTCTTGCTTCAGCAATTGCTTCAGCAAAATTGGCAAATAATAATGTAAAAAGAAGTAAGATGAAAATTGAAAAATTATACCCAAAACTACCTTGAGATGTTTCACCTAAAAGAATCCAAAAGCAAACTCCTAACATAATTGCAGTACCAATTTCTACAGCAAACATGACAGGGTTTTTATATAAAGTTGCTGGATTTAGTTTGATGAAAGCTTCTTTGAAGGCTGTTTGTACCAATGTTTTTTCAAATAAATTGGTTTTATTTTCTCGTGTCATTTTCTAAAATTTTGGAGTTGAAAAATAATCAGCAATGGGACCTAAGGTTAAAGCTGGAAAAAATGCTAAGGCTGCAACAATTAAGATGATGGCAAAAACAATACTTCCAAAAGTTGCTGTATCGGTTGCTAAAGTTCCTGAACCTTCTGGAACAAAATGTTTTTTTGCTAATAATCCAGCAATTGCAACAGGACCAATTATAGGTAAGAATCGTCCTAAAATTAATACAAAACCAGTTGCAATATTCCAAAATGGAGTGTTGTCTCCTAATCCTTCAAAACCAGAACCGTTGTTTGCAGCAGATGAAGTAAATTCATATAACATTTCACTAAATCCATGATACGAGGAGTTGTTTAAGGTTGATAGTGTTTCACTTGGTATTCCAGCAGCCAAAGCTGTTCCTACTAAAATCAAGAATGGATGTAAAAGGGTAATCATCATGGCGATTTTCATTTCTTTGGCTTCTATTTTTTTTCCAAAAATTTCAGGTGTTCTACCAACCATCAATCCACTAATAAATACCGCTAAAATTACAAATACAAAGAAGTTTAAAATACCAACTCCTACACCTCCATAAACACTGTTGATCATCATAGCTAACAGTTCATTCATCCCAGATAATGGCATTGTACTATCGTGCATAGAATTGACTGAACCTGTAGAAATAACGGTTGTTGCGATGCTCCAAAATCCTGAAGCGGCAGAACCAATTCGAACTTCTTTACCTTCCATTGCACCTAATGAATTATCAATACCGAGTCTTTCAATCATTGGATTTCCTTGCGATTCCATGTAAACATTCGGAATCGTTAAACATAGAAAGCCAACAGTCATGACACCAAACATCATCCAAGCAAATTTTCTGCGATTAGTATAAACGCCAAATGCAAATAACATCGCCAACGGAATCAGCATTTGTGCAATCATTTCCGTCATATTACTTATATATGTTGGATTTTCGAATGGGTGTGCAGAGTTGGTACCAAAGAATCCTCCGCCATTTGTTCCTAAATGTTTTATGGCTATAAAAGCTGCTGCAGGTCCTCGAGAAACTTCCACTTTATTTCCTTCTAAAGTCATCATTTCATCTTTTCCTTCAAATGTCATTGGAGTTCCTTGAAAAATTAAGATTGATGATACAATTACACATAATGGCAATAAAATACGCGTAATCGATTTGATGAAATAAGTATAAAAATTACCTAAAGTTGTCGTTGTTTTTTGTCGAAAGGCTTCAAATAATGTAACTGCTGCTGCCATACCGGTTGCTGCACTCACAAATTGTAAAAACATCAGCCATAATTGCGCTAAATAACTTACGCCTGTTTCTCCTGAATAGTGTTGTAAATTACAATTCACTACAAACGAAATAATCGTATTGAAAGCCAAATCAGGACTCATACTTGGATTTTTATCTGGATTAAAAGGTAACAGACCTTGTGTCATTAATAGGATAAATCCAATGATAAACCAAATCAAGTTAATCGTTAATAATGCACTTAAATGTTGTTTCCAATTCATCTGTTCCTCCGAATTGATACCTGATATTTTGAATAACAACTTTTCTATTGGGGAAATTAATCGGTCTAAAAAAGTTGGTTTATTGAGATAAACACGTGCAATATAATTTCCTAACGGAATGGAAAGAGCGATCGCAACTAAAAATTGTACGATAACGCCAAATATTTCTGAATTCATTTTTACGAATAATTAAGTTTAAAATTTTTCGGGTTTTAATAGCACATATACCAAGTATACAAACAAGGCAATGGCGATGATTAATAAGAAAATCATAATGAATGGATTAGATATTATCAAAAAAGTCAATGGATTTGAAGAATACTCCAAAACATAAAATCCCAGCTAATAGTAATACAATTGTTATCATATTCCTGAATGATAAATTTGTTTAACATATTCTGATTTCAAATTCATTGGAAACAAATTCAAAAATTGTTTTCGGTTTTTGAAATCCGCTTCAATCATCAAAGTAACGGGTAGTATAAACAGATTATTGATGTATGTTTTACCCAAATCATTTGTTTTTGAAAACAATTTTCCTACACTATAACATAGCTGTTTTACACGTGCTGGATTATTATCTAAAATGTTTTGCAGTACTTTACTTTTAAGTTCTTTGACTTCATCTAATGAAATCGTTTGTTTCATTTTCATTTTGTAGATTTTTAAATTTCTCTACATAAGCCAATCAAAATGCCAAAGCAATTAGAATTAATTAGACAAAACAAAATCAATACGTTATGTTTTTATAGATTTTTACTCAAATAAAAAACCCTTCCAAAATGGAAGGGTTTATTTTCATTATGATAAAGTATTTTATTTTAATTCAGTTCATATTCGGCTATTTTTCGATAAAGCGTTGTTAGGCCAATACCTAATAATTCTGCCGTTTTTGTTTTGTTACCTTTTGTAAATTTTAAAACTTTCTGAATATGTTTTTTTTCCATTAAAGCTAATTCTAATGAATTTTCGTTCTGATCAATTTCGCTTGTTTGAATAAATGAAGGAAAATCATTTGTAGAAAGTTCTTCATTTTCCGACAAAATAATAGCACGTTCGATCGTATTTTTTAATTCACGAATATTTCCCGGCCACGAATATTTTTTAAGAAAAAGTAAAGCTTCTTGATTAATAGATTTTATATTTTTTTGATAATATTGATTGAAGTGTTTTATAAACTGATTCACGATTAGTTCGATATCCGAAACGCGTTCACGTAAAGAAGGTAACTCGATATGAAACACAGAAATTCGATAAAATAAATCTTCTCGAAATGTTCCGTTTGCAATTTCCTTTTCCAAATTTCGGTTAGTGGCTGCAATAATTCGTACATCAACTTTTGTAGGTTTTGTTTCGCCGATTTTAATAAACTCACCTGATTCTAAAACTCGCAACAATTTTGCTTGTAAATCCAAGGCCATTTCGCCAATTTCATCTAAAAAAATAGTTCCTAAATGTGCTTCTTCAAACAAACCTTTCTGATCTTTCATTGCGCCTGTAAATGCACCTGCTTTATGACCAAATAATTCACTTTCTAATAAGTCTTTACTAAAAGCCGAACAATTAATTGCAACAAAATTTTGGTTTTTTCTCAAACTTGATTGATGTATAGCTGTTGCAAAAACTTCTTTTCCAGTTCCTGTTTCTCCAGTTAAAAGAACGGTAGCATTCGTTGGTGCAACTTTTTGAGCTAATTGTAAAGCTTGTTCAAAAATTGGAGATTTACCCAATAATAAATTACTGTCTAATTTTGTTGATGTTGTTTCTTGAGAAATTTCATTCTCTTTATTATATTTCACACGATCCAAAGCTCTATACAACAAAGGTAAAATACGATTGTTATCATCCCCTTTTGTAATATAATCAAATGCTCCGTTTTTAATGGCTTGAACGCCGTCAGGAATATTTCCGTAAGCTGTAAGCAGAATAATTTCTATCAAAGGAAATTTTTCTTTGACTTCTTTTGCAAACTCAACACCATTACCATCAGGTAATTTTACATCACATAAAACAACCTCAGGAGAAAGTGTTTTAATTTTCTTAAGGCCTGATTTTAAATCTTCAGCTTGATGTATTTCAAAACCTTCTAATTCGAGAATTCGAGCTAGGAGAGTTCTGATTTTTGTTTCATCGTCTATGATTAAAATTGAATGCATTCTTATTACTTGTGAACAACGAAGGTATTGTTTTTATGCATATAGATTTGAAATAATTATTTAGTTAATTTTAATAATAAGCATGTTTTTCTAGTATGTAATAAAATTTCAAACCATCTCTAGAGTTTTTATATTTATCAATTGTAAAAAAATCCTTCGTCTAAAAAGACAAAGGATTTCTAAAAAACTCAAAATGATGATTTTCTAACCATCAACCTTACTATGTTGTTTTCCGTAGAAAAAGTAAATACAAATTCCGATTACTAACCAAATCAAAAGTCGCCACCAACTTTCCATTGTTAATGAAGTCATTAAATAAACACAAACAATAATTCCCAAAATTGGAACAAATGGAACAAATGGAACTTTAAACTTACGTTCGGCATTTGGCATTTTTTTACGCATCACAATAATTCCAATACAAACTAAAGTAAAGGCAAATAAAGTTCCGATACTTACCATATGACCTAAATCTTTGATTGGTACAAAACCAGCAAAAATGCTTACAAAGACCAAAAAGAATAAATTGGTTTTCCAAGGTGTACGGAATTTTTTGTGAACATCAGAAAAGAAAGAAGGTAACAGTCCGTCATTACTCATGCTATAAAACACACGACTTTGTCCTAATAACATCACTAATATAACCGATGTATAGCCTGCGATAATTGCCAAAATCAATACGCTTTGTAAAAATGTATAACCTGTTACTGCAAATGCTGTCGCTGCTGGTGACGCATCCCCCTTAAAGGTTTCGTATGGTACTAAACCTGTCATTACCCACGAAAATAATACGTACAAAATGGTACAAATAACCAACGATCCCAAAATACCAATCGGCATTCCTTTTTGCGGATTCTTAGCTTCTTGTGCTGCAGTAGAAACTGCATCAAAACCAACAAAAGCAAAGAAAACGACTGCTGCTCCCGCTGCAATCCCTGGCATTCCTCCAAATTGAGTTCCTGGAATATTTTTAGGAATAAATGGTATATGATTTTCAGGGTTAATATGACTCCAACCTAAAACAATAAAAACAATTACAACTGTAACTTTTAAAATAACAAGAATATTATTAATAATAGCAGATTCTTTTGTCCCTCTGATTAATACTAATGATAATAAACACACAATAAAGATTGCAGGTAAATTTATCATTCCGCCATCGGCTGGAGCGTGCAATAATTCTTGAGGTAAATGAATATTTATTCCTTGCAAAAATTTATCGACATATGCCGACCAACTCACACTTACTGTTGCCGCTGCTAAAGCATATTCTAACACCAAATCCCAACCAATAATCCAAGCTATAAATTCGCCCATTGTTGCATAAGAATACGTGTAAGCGCTTCCAGCAACTGGAATCATTGAAGCAAATTCGGCATAACAAAGTCCTGCAAAAGCACAACCAACTGCGGCTAAAACAAAGGATAAAGTAACTGCTGGACCAGCGTGATCTGCCGCTGCAATACCTGTTAAACTAAATAATCCAGCACCAATAATAGCGCCAATACCCAAAGCAACTAAGGCTCCCGAAGATAGAGATCTTTTTAAACCACCTTCCGTTTCTTGCGAATCTTCTATTAGCTTCGCTAATGGTTTAATTTTCCAAATTGACATAAAAATACATGTGTTAAAACTTGACGAAATGTAAAGTGTTTCAGATATATTTTTAAAATTCGAAAAATAAATTTTATATTTTTTAGATATATTTTTAAAAGAAAACTTAATATTTACGAATAATATAATTTGAAATTAATATTAAAACGCAACTTTAAATTATTCATAAAAATTAAATCATATTTTTAATAAAACTAAATCCAATAAATTAAATAAATACGAATAAAATTATTTTTTACTTATTTTATTGAGACAAAAAAAACCTCGAAAATTATTTTCGAGGTTTTGTATTATTTTATTGAAATGATCTTCTTATTCTGCAATACTTGGAACTGAAACCAATTCGTTTGTATCAGCATCATAATCGATTTCATCAAAACTAAATCCAAACAATTGTAAGAATTCATCATGATAACCTTTGATATCAGAAATTTCTTTGATGTTCTCAGAAGTTACAATTTTCCATAAATCATCCACTTCTTTTTGTACATCTTCGCGCATTTCCAAATCATCAATACGAATACGTCCATTTTCGTCCAAAGGAACTTCTCCGTTTGCTGTATACAAGCGCTCTGCAAACAAACGTTGCATTTGCTCTATTGTTCCTTCGTGAATTCCTTTTGCTTTCATTACTTTGTACAATAACGAAATATATAATGGCACAACTGGAATAGCAGAACTAGACTGTGTTACCAAAGCTTTGTTTACAGAAACGTAAGAAACACCATTCAAATCTGACAATAATTCGTTGATAACTGGAACCGTTTTTTCTAAATCGTTTTTAGCCATACCAATCGATCCATCTTTATAAATTCTATGAGTCAATTCTGGCCCAATGTAAGAATAAGCAACAGTTTTTACTCCTTCAGCTAAAACACCAGCAGCTTTCAAATCTTCCATCCAAAATTTCCAATCCTCACCTCCCATTACAGCAATTGTATTATCAATTTCTTCTTGAGATTCAATCGGATCAATTGTAATATCTGTAACTTCTGCTGTATGAAAATCTACTGTTTTATTTGTAAATGGTTCACCAATTGGTTTAAGAACTGATGAATACGCAACACCTGTTTTTGGATGTGTACGACGTGGCGAAGCTAAACTGTAAACCACTAAATCTACTTGACCTAAATCTTGTTTGATTAAATCAATCGTTTGTTGTTTAATCTCATCAGAAAAAGCATCTCCATTAATACTTTTTGCATACAAACCAGCTTCTTGCGCTTCTTTCTCAAAAGCAGCTGTGTTGTACCAACCCGCAGTCCCCGGTTTTCTTGGCGCAGCAGGTTTTTCGAAGAAAACACCTATTGTTGCAGCATTATATCCGAAAGCAGCTGTAATACGAGATGACAGACCAAAACCTGTCGAAGCTCCAATTACCAATACTTTTTTTGGTCCTTCGGCTGAAATATTTTTTGATTTTACGTACTCAATTTGATTGTGAACATTTTTTGCAGTTCCCTCAGGGTGAGTCGTAATGCAAATAAAACCTCTTGTTCTTGGTTGAATAATCATTATACTTAATTTAGTCGCATAAATTTATAAAATAAATTCTATATAACGAAACGATCTTTTTGTACATAAAATCATTCTATTTTTGAGAAAATTAATAGGAATACTGATTTCGATTTACTACATTTACAATTACTCAAAACCTACTTACCTATGAAAGATATTCACATGGGTTATTTAATCAAAAAAAGAGTCGACGAACTTGGAATTGATATATCCCGTATCAAGGGCTTCTTCAAAACTTATTCTGAAAAAGATATTAATACTCAATAGTTAAGTAAAGACATACAAATAGACGATTTATTAAATGGTCGAAGTTGTTGAAATATGATTTTTTTTTAGAATTTATACACTGAAGAAAAAAAGAAATTTCTAATGAATACAATATCCCTAAAAACACTATTCATAATTGGATAAAAAACTCCTACCAAAAAATTAAATCTTATGATTTGAATTCTGTTTTAGAACTTTTAAAAACTTCAACAAAAAAATACATCTATTGCTGATAAATTTAAAATTAGTCGAAACACTGTAGCTAAATGGCGTAAAATATATGGATATTAAAAAACGGTTTCAAAAAGAAACCGTTTTTTAATTTATCTATTATTTTTATCCTCTTTTATTACTTTATGTACCGCTAAAGTTGCAAACGGAATAAATGCATACATCACATAAATGATAAAGTCTTCGTCGTCCCATTTATATATTCTTCTTACTCTAAAAAGTAAAATCAAGTAAGCTGTAAACCAAAAACCGTGAAAACAACCAGCAAATGGCATTGGCAACACATAATCGAATTGATATTTTATTGGCATTGCGACCAAAAATAAGAGCGTACAACTTATCGTTTCCCACACACATGATGTGCTAAACCATTTTTTTAACTTTTCGTCAGATATATTTAACATACTGCAAATTTAATCGTTTATTGATAGTAGAGGTATGATAATCATTAGTTAAAAAGGTTATTTTTACTCAATTATTGAAATAACTATTAATATTTATGATAA